>CAYSYN010000011.1:0-10633 GCA_964435445.1 uncultured Candidatus Saccharibacteria bacterium | reverse complement strand
ATGGCTAATTTCGTCGCCTCTAAAATATTAATCTTATCAATTATTCTTGGAGAAACAGTAGCTATTGCCCATTTTATTTGAGGAATTTTTTTTATTTTTTTGAAAATCTCTTTTCTTTTCTTTGGAGAAAGCTTTTTTGAGTCTTTAACTCCTTTGAGTTTTTTTAAAATTTTAGAATCGAAATTGCAAATTGTCACCGCAGCAGCCACTACAGGACCTGCTAAAGGTCCTCTTCCAGCTTCATCCAAACAAATTACTCTTTTGAATCCTTTTTTCCATAGCCTCCTTTCTTCTCTTAAAGATGGTCTCATTCTTAAATTTTATCATTAAATTGACTTTCTAAAAGAAAAAATTTTAAAATAGAGTAATATTTATGAACTCAAAATTTACTCATTTACATTGCCACTCAGAATACTCACTTTTGGACGGATTGCCAAAAATTGATGATCTTTTAGATTATTGTCAAAAACTTAAAATGGACTCAATTGCTTTAACTGATCATGGAGCTCTTTATGGAGCAGTGGAGTTTTTTAAAAAAGCAAAGGAGAGAGGGATAAAACCTATTATTGGAGCAGAACTTTATTTAGCAAGAGAAAGTATGTATCAAAAAAGACCTGGCATTGATGACAAAAGATATCATATTGTTTTGCTTGTTAAAGATGAGATAGGATACAAAAATTTAGTTAAATTGATCACAAAATCTCATCTGGAGGGATTCTACTATAAGCCAAGAATCGATGAGAATTTATTAGCGAAACATGCCAAAGGTTTAATTTGTCTTTCGGCTTGCCTTCAAGGAAAGATACCCCAGCTCATTATAGCCAAAAAATTTAAAGAAGCTGAAAGGACAGCTCTTTTTTATGAAAAAATTTTTGGGAAAGGTAATTTTTATTTGGAATTGCAACATCATCCAAATTTAAGAGAGCAAAAAATTGTCAATGAATTTTTAATTGAAATTTCAAAAAAACATCAAATTCCCATCGTCGCCACAAACGATTGTCATTATTTACGGCCTGAAGATGCTAAAGCTCAAGATGTTTTAATGCTAATTAACACTGGGGCTGATCCTAACGATCCTGAAAGATTAACGATGTTAGCTGATGATTTTTCTCTAAGACCCCCAGAAAAAATGATTGAAGATTTTAAAGATTTTCCCCAAGCTATCGAATCCTCTCAAGAAATTGTTAAAAAATGTAATTTTGAATTCAAGTTAGGTCAAATAAAAATGCCAAAGTTTGAGTGTCCTGAAGGAAAAACGCCAGATGAATACTTGAGAGAACTTTGTCTTAGAGGATTGGAAAAGAGATATGGGAAAAAAGTGAAAAAAGAAGTTATGGAAAGATTGGAATATGAATTGGAAATTATTAAAAAATCTGGTTTTTCCTCTTATTTCTTAATCGTTCAAGATTTTATAAATTGGGCAAAATCAAAAAAAATTGTTGTCGGGCCTGGAAGAGGTTCTGTAGGAGGATCTTTAGTTGCTTATTTATTAGGTATTACCAATGTAGATCCTTTAAAGTATAACCTTTTGTTTGAAAGATTTTTAAACCCCCAAAGAGTTTCCCCCCCAGATATAGATGTTGATTTTACAGATAGAAGAAGAGATGAAGTGATAGAATATGTAGCTCAGAAATATGGAAGAAATAAAGTAGCCCAAATTATCACTTTTGGAAGAATGACAGCAAGGGCAGTAGTGAGAGATGTGGGGAGGGCTCTAGGTTATACTTATTCATTCTGTGACAAAATCGCCAAATTAATCCCGCAAGGTTTAACTTTAGATGAAGCTCTAGCTAGAGTAAGGGAATTAAGACAAATGTACGAAACAGATCCCAAAGTAGAAAAATTAATTGAGTTTGCAAGAAAGCTAGAGGGGGTAGCAAGACATGTCTCCACTCACGCTTGTGGAGTTGTCATTTCTACTGTTCCTTTAGATGAGATTTGTCCTCTCCAACATCCTACTCAAGATGATAAAGCCATTGTTACTCAATACGAAATGCATTCTTTAGAAGATTTGGGTCTTTTGAAAATGGATTTTTTGGGATTGGAAAACTTAACTTTAATAGAAGAAACCTTAAAAAAAATTAGAGCCATTTATGGGAAAGAAATTGATATTCAAAATATTCCTTTAAATGACAAAAAAGTTTTTAAACTTTTTCAAAAAGGCCAAACGATTGGCGTTTTTCAATTTGAGTCAGAAGGAATGAGAAAATGGCTAAAGAAATTAAAACCTTCTTGTTTTGAAGATTTAGTGGCTATGATAGCTCTTTACAGACCAGGTCCTATGCAATTTATCCAAAGTTACATCAACAGAAAATTTAAAAGGGAGAAAATTGAATATTTACACCCAAAATTAAAGGATATTTTAAAAGAAACTTATGGAATTCCCATTTATCAAGAACAAATAATGAAAATAGCACAAGTTTTAGCAGGATTTTCGCTCTCAGAAGCAGATTTGTTGAGAAAAGCTATTGGGAAAAAAATAACTTCTTTGTTAGAAAAATTAAAAGAAAAATTAATTTCTGGAATGATAAAAAATGGAATTAAAAAAGAGATAGCGGAAAAAATTTGGCACTGGATATTGCCTTTTGGTAGGTACGGATTCAATAAAAGCCATAGCGTAGCCTATGCCCTCATTGCTTATCAAACAGCTTTTTTAAAAACTTACTATCCAGTAGAGTTCATGGCCTCTTTGCTTTCTACAAAAAAAGCAGATGTAGAAAGAGTGGGGTTTTTAATTGAAGAATGCAAAAGAATGGGAATTCAAGTGTTGCCCCCAGATGTCAACGAAAGCTTTAGAGAATTTTCTGTCGTTCCCGGAAAAAATCAAATTAGGTTTGGACTTTTATCTATAAAAAATGTCGGGCACAACACAGTAGAAGCTATTATCAAAGAGAGAAAAGAAAAAGGGAAATTTACCTCTTTGACTAATTTCCTCTCTAGAATTCATCCAAAAGATTTAAATAAAAAATCTTTAGAAAGCATGATCAAAGCTGGAGTTTTTGATAAATTTGGCGAGAGAAAACAATTACTTTTCAATTTAGAGAGACTTTTGGAATGGAATAAACATCATTTCAAAAAGAGAATGGGAGGGCAAATGGGACTCTTTGATGGGAAGAGAATTAGCGAAGAAATAAAACTAGAAAAAACGAAACCTGCTACTAGAAAAGAAAAATTAATTTGGGAAAAAGAGCTTCTAGGACTCTATGTTTCTAGCCATCCTGCAGAGGATTTCAAAAAAATTTTTGAAAGGAAAGCTTTTCCCTTATCAAAAATTGATATCAATATGGTTGGAAAGATGATAAGAGTGGGAGGAATTATTTCTGCCATAAAGAAAATTATTACAAAAAATGGTTCTCCTATGTTTTTTGCAAAATTAGAAGATGGGAGAGGACAAATTGAACTTGTTGTCTTTCCCGCTGTATTTATGAAAAATCCTAAAGCTTTTCAAGAACATAAGGCCATTTTAGTTTCCGGGAGAGTAGATGATAAAGATGGAATTCCAAAAATTATTGCTCAAGAAGTTGAGGAAATTTTAGAAAGCTAACGTAACAAGAATGCAACTTTTTCGTCTTCATTTTATGAAATTGACCACCACCACAACCCCTTTTGGGGAAGGGGCTAGCTAAAAAGCTGCTATTTTAAATATTAAAGCTGCCCCTTCCCCTCCAAGAAGGGGTTTTTTAAAAAGGTTTATTTTGTTAAAATGAACTAAATTTATGCCAAAAATAGAAACAATAAGACATTCTTTAGCTCACATTTTAGCTTTAGCTGCAAAAAGAATTTTCCCTAAAGTAAAATTTGGCATAGGACCTGCTATAGAAAATGGGTTTTACTATGATTTTCTTTTTCCCAAAGAAATTTCACTTGACGTTTTAGACAAAATTGAAAGGAAAATGAAAGAATTGATCAAATCTAAGATTAAATTCGAAAAAAAAGAAATTTCAAAAAAAGAAGCTAAAAAAATTTTTAAAGATCAACCCTTCAAATTGGAATTGATAGAAGAAATTAAAGGAGATAAAGTAACAATTTATAAATGTGAAGATTTCGTTGATCTTTGTAAAGGTCCTCATGTAAAATCTACAGCCCAAATTGATCCTGAAGCTTTCAAATTGGTAAAAATTGCAGGGGCTTATTGGAAAGGAGATGAGAAAAATCCAATGTTAACTAGAATTTATGGAATAGCTTTTAAAACAAAAAAAGAACTTCAAAATTATCTTCTTTCCTTGAAAGAAGCTCAAAAAAGAGACCATAGAGTTTTGGGAGAAAGAATGGATCTTTTCCACATAGATGAAAAGGTGGGACCAGGTTTGATTTTATGGCATCCAAAAGGAGCATTATTAAAGAAAATAATTGAAGATTTTGTTTTAAAAGAATACTTAAAAGAAGAATATCTTTTAGTTTGCACTCCTCACATTGCAAAAATTTCTTTGTGGGAAACTTCAGGACATTTGGAATTTTATAAAGAAAATATGTTCCCTCCTATGCACATGGCCCAAATAAGCAAAGAAGAGAAAGAAGATTATCAAATAAAACCTATGAATTGTCCCTTCCACATTCAAATTTACAAACAAAAAATTAGAAGTTATAAAGATTTGCCTTTGAGATATACAGAGTTGGGAACAGTTTATAGATATGAAAGATCAGGAACGTTGCACGGTTTAACAAGAGTAAGAGGATTTACCCAAGATGATGCTCACATTTTTTGCACTCCCCAACAATTACCTCAAGAGTTAATAAAAGTTGCTAAATTAACATTTAAAATTCTAAGAAGTTTTGAATTGAAGAACTTTAAAGTTTATTTGGCTACAAGGCCCCAAAAATATGTGGGAAGCTTGAAAATTTGGCAAAAAGCTCAAAGAGCATTAAAGTTTGCTTTAGAAAAATTGAAAATAGATTATAAATTGGATGTTGGCGGGGGAGCTTTTTATGGACCAAAAATTGATATTAAAATTGAAGATGCGTTAAAGAGAGAGTGGCAATGCACTACTATTCAGGTAGATTTCAATTTGCCAGAAAGGTTTGATATGAGTTATGTAGACGAAAAAGGGAAAAAAAGAAGACCAATTATGATTCATAGAGCTCTTTTGGGATCTTTGGAAAGGTTTATTGGAATTTTGCTTGAATATCACGGAGGGAATTTACCTTTTTGGGTTTGTCCTGAACAAATTTGGGTAATACCTGTGGCAAAAAGACACAAAAAATATGCAAAAAAGATTTTAGAAAAACTAAAAGAAAATGGTTTTAGAGCAAAGTTAAAAGAAAAAAAGGAAACGGTAGCAAAAAAGATAAGGGAGGGAGAAATTCAAAAAATTCCTTACATGTTGGTGGTGGGAGACAAAGAAGAAAAATCAAAATCTGTTAGAATAAGAGAAAGGGGGAAAGGAGATGTCGGAGAAATGAAATTGGAAAAATTCTTAGAAAAAATTAAAAAAGGTCGAAAATAATAAAAACTTTTTTATGAAGAAATTATTTCTCGCTGGGCTCACAATTTTCATTTTGGGATTGGGATTTTCTGTTTTCTCTCAAGAAATTGAATTGCCAGCTCCTGGATTAACCCCCGACAATCCTCTTTATTTTCTAGAAAGAATTTTTGAAGAAATAGGAACCTTCTTTACTTTTGGTGATCTGAAAAAAGCTGAAAGGTACGCAAAATTAGCTGCAGAAAGAATTGCTGAAGCTAAAGCGATGATTGAGAAAGGAAAAATTGAAGCAGCTAAAATAGCTCTTGAAAGATACGAAGATCAGTTAGGTAAAGCCTTGAACAAAACTGAAAGAGCAAAAAATAAAGGGAAAAAAATTGAAAAAGTGGCTGAAATTGTTGCAAAAGCCACCTCAAAGCATTTTTCTGTGTTAGAAAAAGTAAAAGAAAAAGTTCCAGAGGCGGCGAAAGAAGCAATAAATAAAGCTTTGGAAAAATCAAAAAATGGCCACATTGTCGCTTTGAAAGCTTTAGCTGGAGAAAATCCCAATAAAGCAGTAGAAATCAATATAGAGAGCGCTAAAGAATGCTTAGAAAGAGCAAAAGAAGAAGCAAAAAAAGGAAATAAAGAAAACGTGGAGAAAGTCTTGAAAGATTATGAAGATTTACAAAATATTTTGGAGGAAATAAGGGGGAAGGGAAAGATTTTAGCTATCTTAGTGAGCGAAGCAAGAATTGAAGACATTAAAGATTTAGATGAGATTGAAGATGAAACAGAAAAAATCTCTGAGGAAATAGAAAAGAAAGTAAAGGAAATTAAAGAGAAGGTTATGGAAAGACAAAAAATATCTTTAAGAGATGTAGCTGATGAAGACCCAGAAAAAGCTACAGAAATCAATTTGAAAGTCATTGAAGCTAGATTAAAAAGAGCTGAAGCAAAGGCAGAGAAAGGGGAAATTGAAAAAGTAAAAGAAGCTGTAAAAGAATTTGAAAACCAATACAAGTTTGGAGAAGAAATTTCAGAAATTGCTCAGAGTCTTGGAAAAGAGATAACCAAAGTAGAGCAATTAGTAGGAAAGGCTACCTCTATTCATTTGGAGATTTTAACTCAAATATACGAGAAAGTCCCTGAAGAAGCAAAATCAGCTATTGAAAAGGCAATGGAAGTTTCCACTAAGGGACATCAAAAAGCAATAGAGTCTTTAAAAGCAAAAGAAGCTGTAGGTGAAGTTCCAGAAGAAATCCCTTTCCCTAAAGAGTTTCCAGAAGAAATTAAAGAAAAAATTCAAAAACCGAAAGCTCCCTCACCAGAACTCCCAAAAACTCCCAAGCCCTCAAAACCATAAAAGTGAAAAAGAAAAAATTCGAGCTAAATGAAATACTTCATCATTACTTTTGGATGCCAAATGAACAAGTCTGATTCAGAGAGGATAGCTTCTTTTTTAGAAAAGCTAAATTATAAAGAAGCTTCAAATGAAGAAGAAGCTGATTTGATAGTAGTGAATATGTGTTCTGTAAGACAATCAGCAGTAGATAGAGTTTACGGTTTGGCAAGAAAATTTTCAAAGATTAAAGAAAAAAGTCCCAATTTCAAATCCGTTTTGACAGGATGCTATTCAAAAAAAGATTTCAAAAAATTCAAAAAAATTTTTGATTTTATTTTGCCAATAAAAACACTTCCAAAATGGGAAGATTTTCTAAAAAAAGAAAGTTTTTATTTTGAAATTGACCAAAGAGATAAAAATTTCAATAAAAAATTCAATCTTTTTTATTTAAAAGAAAAGCCAAAATACTCAAAAAATTTCTCTGTCTTTGTGCCCATTTCTTCAGGATGTGATAATTTTTGCTCTTTTTGTATCGTCCCTTTTGTTAGAGGTCCTTTAATTTGTAGAGATTTTTTTGAGATTTTGAAAGAAGTTAAAGAAGCTGTAAAAAACGGGGCAAAAGAAATTTGGCTTTTGGGTCAAAACGTGAACGATTATCAATTTGAAGGAAAAGATTTTGCTGGCTTAATTGAACAAATTAACAAAATCGAGGGGAACTTTTGGATAAGGTTTACCTCTCCTCACCCTAAAAATTTTTCTCAAAAATTAATCGAAACAATAGCCAAATGTGAGAAAGTAACTCCTTATTTAAATTTGCCATTACAATCTGGAGATGATGAAACTTTAAAGAGAATGAGAAGAGGTTACACTGCAGCTGAATATTTAGATTTGGTAAGGAGAATAAGAATGGCTTTCAAAAAATATAGAAAAGGATTAGAAAGAGAAGTTGCTATTTCCACAGATATTATCGTTGGCTTTCCAGGAGAAACAAAAAAGCAATTTGAAAAAACACTTAAAATTTTCAAAAAAATAAAATTTGATATGGCTTACATTGCAAAATATTCTCCAAGACCTCATACCTTAGCTGAAAAAATGGAAAATAATGTAGAAAGAGAAGAAAAAGAAAAAAGATACAAAGTTTTAACTGAAATTTTGAGAAAAATAGCTCTTGAAAGAAATAAAAAATTTGTAGGGGAAGAGGTTGAAGTTTTAGTAGAAAAAGAAAAAGACGGATTTTTGTTTGGAAAATCAAGGCATTACAAAACGGTAAAGTTTGAAGGAAAACCTCAATTTGTAGGGAAAATTTTGAAAGTAAAAATTATTGAAGCTCTCCCTTGGGGATTGAAAGGTTGTTTGACAAAGTGAGGAAAAAATATTAAAAAGGACAGGGGGAAAGATGAATCAAGAAAAAAAGCCCCAATATTTATTAGTTTTAAAATTGAATAACCAGACAGAGATCGTAGAAGCAGGAACTCCTTATGAAGCACTTCTCAGAATGTGTGAATTAACACCCAAGATTGCGAAAGCAGTAGATAATAATTCTTTAAAAAAAGCTGAATTGAAAATAGAAAAAATTACTTAAGAATATATTTTGCACCAGCACCTTCGGGTGTCTTTTTTATTAAAATGAAACAATGAGGAAAAAAGTGATTGTCATTTTAGGGCCAACAGCTTCTGGGAAAACAGATCTTTCTATTAAATTGGCAAAAAAATTTGAAGGAGAAATTATTAATGCTGATTCAAGGCAGATTTACAGAGGAATGGATTATTTAACAGCAAAACCAACGAAAAGAGAAAGAAAGATTGTTCCCCATCATCTTTTTGATGTAGCTTCTCCGAAAAGATATTTTTCTGTTGCCCAATATCAAAAATTAGCTTTTAAAAAAATAAAAGAAATTTTAAAAAGAGGAAAAATTCCGTTTTTAGTTGGTGGTTCTTGGTTTTATATTTTTTCTATTGTTGATGGATATTCTTTTCCAAAAGTAAAACCTGACTGGAAATTGAGAAGAAATTTGGAAAAAAAATCTCCAGAAGAACTTTTCAAAATCCTAAAAAAATTAGATCCTCAAAGAGCAAAAACGATTGAAAAAGAGAACAAAAGAAGGTTAATTAGGGCAATAGAAATTGCCAAAAAAATAGGAAAGGTGCCAAAATTAAAAAAGAATCCCCCTCCTTTTGAATTTTTAATTTTGGGAATTGAAAGGAATTTTGAAGAAATTAGAAAAAGAATTAAAAAGAGAATTTTAAAAAGATTAAAGAAAATGATAGGAGAAGTGAAAAATTTAAGAAAAGCTGGGGTTTCTTTTAAAAGGTTGGAAAGTTTTGGTTTAGAACCAAAATGGGTAGCAAAATATTTGAAAGGAGAAATTTCAAAAGAAGAAATGATAGAAAAAATTCAAAAAGATTCTGAAAATTTAGCCAAAAGACAAATTAAAATTTTCAAAAAAGAAAAAAGAGCAAAATGGGTAAAAAATTTTAGAGAAGCTGAAAAATTGATTGAAAAATTTTTAAAGGATCAGCGAGGAGGTGTAAGGGCATATTAGCCCTGTGCAAGACTTTCATCGTCTAACTTCTTTATACGCTCTCTAAAATTTTTGTCAAAATTTCTTCTGTTACTTTGGGATCAGCTCTTCCTTTAGTTTTTTGCATTACTTTCCCGATCAAAAATTGGAGAACTTGTGTTTTTCCTTTTTTGTAATCTGAAATTGCTCTTTGATTTTCTTCAATAACTTTTTTTACGATTTCTTCAAGATCTTCTTTGCTCACAATTTGAAATAAGTTTTTCTCTTCAACAATCTGGGAAGGATCTTTGCCTGTTTCAAACATTATTTTTAAAACTTCTTTTGCTATTTTGGAAGAAATTTTGTTTTCGTTAAGCATTGTCATTAACTCTGCAAAATCCTCTGGTAAAATTTTAATTTCCTCTTCGATAAATTCTATTCCCTTTAAAAGGCCCAAAAGGTCAGTTAAAAGATAGTTTGCGCTCAACTTTACTAGTTTTTTCAAATCTTCTCTCTTTAAATTTGGAGGTAATTCTGAAACAATCTTTTCAAAATATTCAGAGAGATCTTTATTTTTAATTAAAATTTCAATTTCTTTCTCTGAAAGTCCATACTCTCTTTTAAATCTCTCTCTTTTTTGGTGGGGCAATTCTCCAATTTCTGCTCTAATTTCTTTTAAAAGATCTTCTGTAATGTGAAGAGGAGGCAAATCAGGTTCTGGAAAATAGCGATAATCTTTTTCTTCTTCTTTTTCTCTCTGGGAAAAAGTTTTCTTTTTGATATCATCCCAACCTCTTGTTTCTTGAAATATCTCTCCCCCACCCTCTAAAATCTTCTTTTGTCTTTCAATCTCATAATCTAAAGCTTCCTTTAAAGCTTTAAAAGAGTTTAAGTTTTTAATCTCTACTTTCTTTCCCAATTCTCCCTCTTTTTTAGTTAAAGAAATGTTAGCCTCTACTCTCATTTGGCCTCTTTCCATATCAGCTTCTGAAACGTCCAGATATCTTAGAATAAGTTGTAATTCTTTAGCGAATTCTTTAGCTTCTTCAGAAGACCTCATATCAGGCTCTGTCACCAACTCCATTAAAGGAATTCCTGCTCTATTAAAATCAACTAAAGAGGCTCTTTTCATGTGAACTAATCTTGCTGTATCTTCTTCAAGGTGAATCCTTCTTATTCTAATTTTTTTTCCTTTAATTTCCAAAAAACCTTCTCGGCAAAGGGGTGTTTGATATTGTGAAATTTGATATCCTTTTGGCAAATCGGGATAAAAATAATTTTTTCTCTCAAATTTTGAGTATTTAGAAATTTTGCAATTTAGAGCTAATCCTACTTTAATTACTTTTTTAACTGCTTCTTTATTAATAACAGGCAAGACTCCTGGATGT
>CAYSYN010000010.1:0-10792 GCA_964435445.1 uncultured Candidatus Saccharibacteria bacterium | reverse complement strand
AGCATTCAGTAGCCAAAATGATAGGTTCCCCTCCAGGTTATGTAGGTTATGAAGAAGGAGGACAATTGACAGAAAAAATCAGGAGGAGACCATATTCTGTTGTTTTACTAGATGAAATTGAAAAAGCCCATCCAAGGGTTTTTAATATTCTCTTGCAAATTTTGGAAGATGGAAGATTAACTGATGCTAAAGGAAGGGTAGCCTCTTTTAAAAATGCCATTTTAATTATGACTTCTAATGTGGGAACAGAAATTTTAGCCAAGGAAGCACCTTTGGGATTTTTGCCAAAAGAAGAAAAAGCAGAGAAAATGGAGGCAATAAAAGATAAAGTGATGGCAGCTTTAAAAGAACATTTCAGACCAGAGTTTTTAAACAGAATAGATGAAATAGTTATTTTCAATTATCTAAGTAAAGAGGATATCAAAAAGATAGCAGATTTAGAATTGGAAAAGGTGAAAAAGAGATTGTTGCAAAGGAACATAAAAATAGAAGTAAGCGAAGCAGCTAGGGATTATCTAGCTGAAAAAGGTTTTGATCCAAATTTGGGAGCAAGACCTTTGAGAAGAGTAATTCAAAAAGAAGTTTTAGATCCCTTAGCTTTAAAAATAGTTTCTGGCGAAGTTCAAGAAGGGGATAGAGTAGTTGTTGATCTGCAAAAAGGGAAAATAATTTTTAAAGTGCCAAAAAGGACAAAGAGAAAAGAAAAAGTCAAAGTTTAAAATGAGATGGATAATTTTAGTTTTACTTTCTTTTTTCTTTGGAATTTTTGGTGGAATTTTTGCAGATCAAATTCTTTGGCCCTATTTTGTAGAAAAACCTCTTTTTTATAAATACAAAATTGAAAAAGCTCCAATTTATGTTATCGAAAGAAAGGAAATAAAAATCCAAGAAAATAAAGCTTTAAAGGAAGCCATAGAAGAAGTTGAAGAAAGTGTTTTTTTTATTAAGACAAAAATGGGCAAAAAAACAATTGAGGGTTCAGGCTTTGTTTTGACCTCAGATGGATTAGCAGTAAGTTTGGCAAGTTTAGTTCCCTCTGGAGGGAATTTTGTTTTTTTGGCTAATGGAGAAATTTTACCCTTTGAAATTTTAAAAAGAGACAAAAAAGAAAATTTAGTTTTAATAAAATTTGAAAAGGAAAATTTGATGACAAGAGGATTTTTTGATTTTGAAAAGCTAAATCTGGGAGAGAGAGTTTTTTTGTTGGCTAAAGTTTCAAAAAAAGGAAAAATAGAAAATATAGTTGCTCAAGGAATTGTAAAGAGTTTTGACAAAAATTTAATTGAAACAGATATTTTTGAAACAGAAAGAATTAACGGCGCACCTCTTTTCAACATTGAAGGAGAATTTTTGGGTTTAGCTTTTTCTTTAAAAGGAAAAGTTTTTGCTATTCCCGTAACAAAAATTAGAGAATTTTCAGGTCTCTAAATGGAGACAAAATTCATTTTTATTTTGATTTCCCTTTTCTCTTTGCTTTTTTTGTTTTTGCAAAAATTTCCTCAAATCTATCAAGATTTTGCTTTCTCTTCTCAAATATCTCAAATCTCAGAAAAGACAAGCAAAATTTCAAAAGAAATTGAAAAGCTTTCTTTGAAAATAAAAGAGTTAAATTCTTCCTTAGAGGAACTTCAATCTTCTATTTTGGCTTTTAAAGAGAGTTTGGAGAGAAGGAAGGCAGATTTTTTTGAAGAGAAAATGAGAGAAAGGAAAGAGACAGAGCAGAAAATAGCAGAAAGTTCAAAAAATGAAAAAGAAATTGAAAAATCATCTGAGCAAGAGAATGCTGACAAAGAAAACGCAAACGAAAAAGAGGTTAAAATCAAAGAAGCTAATTTACCCCAAATTTCGCTCTCTTTTCCAAAAGAAGTTTTTGCTAATGAAGAATTTTCAGTTTCAATTTCTGTTTCAAATTTAAAAGAGAAAAATTACGATTTAAAAATTTCTGTAAAAGGGGGAGGAAAAGTTTTGTCTGAGATTTTTGATTCCAAAAGAAAATTTTGGCAATCTAGCAGATATTATTTGGCAAATTTCTTTTTTGGAAAAAATTTTTCTGGCAATTTCAAATTGAAAATTAAAGAAGAAAATTTTTCAGGAGAGGCTCAAATTTTAGCTAAAGTAAGAGAAAGTAAAACAAAAGAGATTGTTTTGGAATTTTCAGAGGGAATAAAAGTTAAGCAAAAAGAAACTTCTATCACTTCTTCGTCTCAAACTTCCCAGCCTCAAGTTAAAAAAGATTGCGTTGATATTAATTCTGCTTCAAAAGAAGAATTGATGGAAATTTATGGGGTAGGAGAAACAATAGCTCAAAGAATAATTGAAGCTAGACCTTTCTCTTCCCTTGATGATTTGTTAAGAGTTAAAGGAATTGGAGAAAAGAGATTAGCTAAAATAAAAGAACAAGGTTTAGCTTGTGTTAAATAAACTTTACAAAAATTTTTAAAATATCTAAAATTTTTTAAAAAGGAGGGCAACAGTTCCTTTTCTTAGCTCTTTTAAAACATACTCAAATAAATTACAAAAAAACATCAAAAACATGAGAGCAATATCTTTTTCTTTAGCAAAAATAAGGGCAAGAAAAAAATTAATTACTTGGGGCTCAATAGTTTTTGTCTTAGCCTTGATTTTGGGAGGATATTTTTTAGCGACAAGAGAGGAAGCACCGATAATAAATTTAGCTGGTCTTTTGACCGCTCTAAAATCAAAAGTCCAAGAAAAACCAAAAGAGATAGCTAAAGAAACACCGCCTGAAATTGAAATTACTATTCCTGAATCTCCAAAAGTTTACGAAGAAGAAGCTCAAAAAGGAGATGGAATTACTCACTTGGCAAGAAGAGCTTTGAAAAAATATTTAAAAGAAAAAGGCATGAATTTAACTCCAGAACAAAAAATATATGCTGAAGATTACATTCAAAACAAAACAGGAAATCATTGGTTGAAAATAGGAGAAAGGATTACTTTTTCTAAAGAATTGATAGAAGAAGCAGTGCAGAAATCTCAAAAATTGACTCCAGAACAATTAGAAAATCTGAGCCAATATGCTCAGCTTGTTCCAGAGATTAATTATTAGTATCATGTCCTATGGACAAAGAAAAATTGACCTATCTGACTGAGAAAATCTATAAAATAACTCTTCTTTTTCCCAAAAAAGAGCCTTTAAGATACAAGGTAAGAGAAATTGCAACTGATATTTTAGAAAAGATATTATCTTCAAAAATTTCTAAAAATCCGGTCTTCGATGACTTGGAAATTTTGCATTCCTTCTTAGAAATTGCTAAAAAACAAAATTGGGTTTCTCCAAAAGAAATTGAGGAAGTTCAAAAAGGATACGAAGAAATAAAAAAAGAGATTTCAGAAAAGTCAAGTCAGCAAAAACTAAATTCCCGCCAAGAAAAGATTTTAGAGATTTTGAAAGAAAAAAAGAAAGTTCAAATTTGGCAATTAAAGGAATATTTTCCTTCTGTTTCTAAAAGAACGCTCAGAAGAGATTTGGCTAAACTTGTCTCTTTAGGACATGTCCTAAGGAAAGGTGAAATTTCAAATACTTTCTATCAACTTAATGAATAAGAAAAAATATTTTTCCAAAATCTACGATCAATTTGTAGATAAAATCTACAGATTTATTTTTTTAAGGGTAAATTCAGAAGAAATTGCCAAAGATTTGACTTCTGAAACTTTTGCTAAAGTTTGGCACGCTTTTCAAAATTCAGAAATAAAAAATTTAAAAGCTTTTCTTTATAAGACAGCAAGGAATCTGACGACAGATTTTTACAGAGAAAAGGCAAAAATTTCCCATGCTTCCCTTGAGAATTTACCTCCAATTGCTGACCCAAAAAGAAATCCTCAAGAAAAAGTCATTTTTGAAGAAAAAATGGAGAAAATAAGGAAAAGTTTGAATAATTTGAGGGAAGATTACAGACAAGTCATCATTTTAAGGTATATAGACGGGCTTTCTATCAAAGAGATTTCAGAAATTATGGAAAGGTCACCAGGAGCTGTAAGGGTTTTAATTCACAGGGCTTTAGAAAGTTTAAAAAGAGAGTGTAATAAAAAAGAAGGTTTTTCGTCATCATAGTATGACTACTGAGAGAGAGATTTTAAAATCTTTAAAAAATTTTAGGAAAATCAAACCAGACAAAAACTGGGTTTTTTTAACTAAAGAAAAAATTTTAGGGTCTCAAAGAAGAATTTTTCCCTTGTTCAAACCTCTAGAATTGGCTCTATTTACCATTCTTATTTTAGTGGGCCTCTTTAAAGCATCAGAGGGGGCTTTACCAGGTGAGCCCCTTTATTTAATAAAAAGAGGAAAAGAAGAAATTCAAACCATTTTTGTTCCGGAAGATGAAAAACCAAAGATTTTTTTAGAAATAACGCAAAAAAGGGCAAAAGAATTAGAGAAAGTTGCTAATTTGAACGAGACAAAAAAATTAAGTTCTGCCATAAAAGAATTCAAAGAAGGAGCTTCCAAAGCAGCAAGAATTCTCGTAAAATCTGAAAAGATTGACAAAGAGGGAATGGAAAAAGCTTTTTTGACTCTTCAAACCGTAAAGAAAGTGGAAAAAAATTTGGAAACAAAAGTTACTCCTCCTCAATTTGAAAAAGCAATTGAAGAAAAAGTAAAATTAATTATTAAGGATTTGGAAGTAAGAAGTTTAACCGAAAAACAAAAAGAAATTTTAAATTCTGCAAAAGAAGATTTAGAAAATGGCCAAATTGAAAGAGCATTTGAAAAGGTAATGTTAATTTTGCAAAATGGATAAAAGGTCTTTGGAGCCAAGAGCTCAGGCTCCAAAGCCAAAAGGTCGCAAAAAATAAAAAACAAAAATTTAACTAAATGAGTAAGAGACTGATTGGTATTGCGACTGCTTTGGCAGCTTTGACCATAGCAGGAGTTGCTCTAGCTGAAGTTCCTGCAGCATGTGAAGGCATCACTTTCACCAGGAATCTCTATTACGGGATTACTGGTGATGATGTCAAATGCTTGCAGGCACTATTGAACACTGACCCTGACACCAAGGTAGCTGAAACTGGTTGGGGCTCTCCTGGAAACGAAACTACTTATTTTGGTCCTCTAACGAGGGCAGCTGTTATTAAATTCCAGGAGAAGTACCAAGAAGATGTTTTGGCACCTTGGGGATTGACTCAGGGTACAGGTTTTGTTGGTCAAACAACTAGGGCTAAATTGAACTCTATTCTTGAAGAATTAGCAGCTCCTGCTGGAGAAGAAGAAGAAGAGGAAGAGGAGGAAGAAGAAGAGGAAGAGGAGGAAGAGGAGGAAGAAGTTGGAGAAGAGGGAATTTTGAGCGTAGAATGGGCAGCCACCCCTGCTGCTGTTACCTTGTACGAAGGTGACAGCAATGTCGCTGTGGGGGCAATTGAAATTAAAGCTTTAGAATCTGATATTAGAATAAAGAGAATCTACATTGATTTTGCCACCTATTATCCAACAAAATACTTAACTTACATTTCCTTGTACGATGGAGACAATCCCGTTGCCGGAAAGGCAATTACCACTGACATCATTACTGAACCTGAAACAGATTACTACAGAATTGCCTTCACTGGTTTAGATGTCTTGGTTGAAGAAGGAACGACAAAAACATTAACAGTTAAGGTAAACGCTCCTGCTGGTTATCCTTCAGGTTATGCTGGAAATACCATTACAATGAGATTGCCAGCAAACGGAGTGAGAGGAAAAGACGCAGCAGGAATTACTCAATACGCTCCAAGCTCAGTTGATACTCATACCTTCAGCTTAGCTTCAGCTTCTGCTGGGAGCGTCAAAGTAACAATCAACTCTGAAACGCCAACTGTAAGTGCTTCTGTTGTGAGCACGACAAGCGAAAGTGAAGTTGAGGTTTTGAGATTTGATTTGACTGCTCAATCAAGAGATGTAACCGTAAAACAAATTGCTGCTTCTAGCACTTATAGTAATTCCAACTTAGACTTTGCTTTGTACGATGGAGATACCCTTTTGGGCAGAGTTGACGCAGCTAACAACCTCAGGTTCACTAACCTTGAATTTACTGTTCCAGCAGGAGAAACTAAGACCTTAACAATTAAAGTAGTCGTTCCTGCCAACTTGAGCGCAGGTTATGCCATCGATACAGTAAGGGTTTACAATGCTACCGTTGAATCAGCCATTGATTCTGCTTACAACACAGCTACTATTTCTGGTGATGCTGACGGATACAACATTTACGTTTACTCTAGAGCTCCAATAATTTCTCTCACTTCAACCAGCGTCAGCACCTCCAACGCTTCTGGAACTTCTGGTAACGATGTAGGTGAATTCTACATTACCTTCACGGTAACAGCAGAGGGTGGTGATATTTATTTCGCTAGTACCACTGATTACGACGATACTTCCACTTCTACTCAAGAAATGACAACTATTGTTGATAGAAGTGGTACTCTTGCAGCAGCTTCTTCTAGCGTCGTGACAGTAAGTGGTGCTAGCGTGGTAAGCGGTACTACCTTTAGCGGCTATTACATTCCAGAAGGTAGTACTGCTACCTTTAACGTAAAGATCACCTTAGACAATGTTGGAGGTACAGCCGGAGATTATAGAGGAATTATCACTGGTATTGCCTGGAGCCCTGACAACACTTATGCCAATGCTGTGAACTGGAGTTACGATAGTCATACTTGGTTGCAAGATCTACGTACAGACTACGTCTACTTGACCAACTACTAAGGTCTAGCTGCCTTAGACAGAAAATCCCTTTCCTTGTGGGGAACAAAAAGGGGCAAATTTGCCCCTTTTTGTGTTTTTGTTAAAATTTTTGAATATGAAAAAAGATTGGCTTTACATTCTTTTCGTTTTTCTTTTTGCTCTCTTTTCAGCAATTTTCGTTTTTCTTTTTGCCAAGAAAGTAGAAAATGAAATTTCTTCTTTAAAGTTTTCTCAAGCAAGAAAAATAAAAGTTGTTGACAATTTGCTCCTCATTTATCAACTAGATAAAGACTTGATTAGAGAAAAGATTGAGCAAGGCAAAGAATTTTTGTTGAGAATGGAAGAAAAAGGCGGTTTTCACAAATACTATTTTGCTTTAGATGATGAATTTGAAGAGAGATTACACACTCCCTATTCAGCTTCTGCTGTTTACACTTTCTTTTACTATTTAGATTTCAAAAAAGATAAAAAAATTTTAGAAAATCTGCCAAGATGGGGAGATTTTTTACTATCTATGCAAAACAAAGAAAAAAAGCATTATGGAGCTTTCCATTATTCAATTTTCTTAGACAAAAATGAAAAAGAGAAAAGATTTGTTGTAGGGACTTCTGCTCTCACTATTATGACTTTGCTCAAACTTTACGATTTCACGAAAGATCCAAAATATTTAGAATCAGCAAAATTGGCAGGAGATTGGTTGATTACCATGCAAGAGGAAGGTGGAAAAATGCGACCTTATGTAAGATTCAGAGAATCTGATCAAAAATGGGTTTATGGCAAAAAAGAATCTTTGCTCTATGAAGGTCAAGTGATGACAGCTCTTTCGAGGCTGTATTTAGCGACAAAGAATGAGAACTACAAAACTGCAGCTCAAAGAGTAGCTGAAAGATTTGTTGAAAAATATGAAAAAGAAAAAGGATACATTAAAGGTGAATACAGACCAAAAAACCCAATTTCAAATGCTTGGGTTGTTATGTCTTTAATGGAATTTTATAGAGTAGAGCCAAAAGAAGAATACAAAAAAGTAATTTTTGAATTAGCTGACAGAATCTTGAAAGATCAAAAAACAGATAAAAAAGATGTTATTTCTTTTGGCTCTTTTAAAGGAGTTTATTCAACAAGCGGTGTAGGATGGATTGCAGAAGTGATGGCAGAGGTTTTTAGATTTTGCCAAAAAGAAAAAAAGAATTGCCAAAAATATAAAGATTCAGTCATTAAATCTATTAGATGGTTAATCCAGCATGCTTTTTCTGAAGCAAATAGCAAAAATTTGAAAAATCCAGAGAGAGCAAAAGGAGGAATTTTTTGGAGCAAAACGAAAAAATATGTAAGGACAGATTCTGTTTGCCACGCTTTAAATTCCTATTTGAGAATTTATCCTTTTTTAGAAGAAGGAATTTTGCTTTCTCTCTAATTTTGTTAAACTAAAAAGAATGAAAATGAAATTTTTCAAAATTCTTTCTCTTTTTATTTTCCTTTTTCCTCTTTTTTGTTTTGCTGATTCCTATTTGGACAAAAACATTTTTTTCGTCGATCCAGATTACGACCTTTTTGGAAGAAAAAAGATTTTAGCTACTAATCTTCAAGTTTCAGAAAGAGCTTATTTTTATGTTGAAGACGAATTTTTCGACCAACTTTCTTCAGCCAAAAAACAAAAAATTTATCAACAATTAAAAAATCTGGCTGAAGAATTTGACAAAAAAATTTATCCAAAACTGACTTCTATTTTGGGGAAAGATCCAAAATACGGATTAAATAAAGATAAAAAAATAACAATTTTGCTCCATCAAATAGAAAAAGGAGTGGGGGGATATTTTAGAGAAGCTGATTATTTTGAAAAAGCCATTTCCCCTTATTCAAACGAAAGGAAAATGATTTATTTAAATATTTCTTTTTTAGGGGAAGAAATTATTAGATCGAATTTAGCTCATGAATTTTGCCACTTGATCATTTTTAACCAAAAAAGAAAAATTTTAAATGTTGAAGAGGAAAGATGGCTCCAAGAAATGATAGCTGACACTGCTCCTACTATTTTAGGTTACAAAGAGAATTTAAAAAGGAGGTTGGAAATTTTTAAACAATATCCCAAAGACCCTATTTTAGAATGGAAAAACCTTCCCCAAGATTATGGCGCTGTTGCCATTTTGGGTCATTATCTTTTGGAACAATTTGGAAACAGTTTTTACAAAAATCTTTTGAAAACAAAAAAGACAGGAATTTTGGCAATTGAAGCAGTGACAAAAAAAGATTTTGCAAATATTTTTAAAAACTGGATGGTAGCTGTTTATCTTAACGATTGTTCTTTCGGAAAAGAATTTTGTTTTATCAACGAAAACTTAAAAAATTTAAAAATTCTTCCTGAAATTCAATTTTTACCCATTACCGGAGAGAGCGTCTTGACCATTTTTAGGAAAATTAAAGATTTTTCTGGAGATTGGCAAAAAGTATATGGAGGAAAAGGAAATTTAATTTTAGAGTTTGACGGAGAAGACGATGGAGAATTTGAATTAAGTTATATTCTTTGTGACAAAAAAGGGAAATGCGAAATTGAATTTTTGAATTTAGACAAATTCCAAGATGCTACCATTTCTGTTCCCAATTTTGACAAAAATTATTCTTCTCTTTTGTTGCTCACTTTCTCAAAGAAAAATAAAAAGGCCTTTGAAGGTGAAGCTTCCTTTTATAATTTTTCTGTGAAAATCTCTTTCAAAAAAGAAACTTCTCCTCCAGTTTCTCCTTTGCCCAAAATTTCTCTTTCCTGTGAAGGTTTTTTGAGAAACTTGAGAATGGGAATGTCAGGTGAAGATGTAAAGTGTTTGCAAAAAATTCTAAAAGAAGAAGAGGTTTATCCTGAAGGCAAAATTACAGGATATTTTGGTCCTTTAACTTTTAATGCCGTAATCAGATTTCAAGAAAAATACAAAGACGAAATTTTAGCCCCTTGGGGACTAAAAAAAGGAACAGGGTTTGTGGGAGAAACTACGAGAAAAAAGCTAAATCAAATTTTGGGAAAAACTTTTGTTGAAAGATCAATTTGTGAAGGAGTTTCTTTTTCAAGAAATTTAAGATTTGGTTCTTTTGGCAAAGATGTTAAATGTTTACAATACATTTTAAATCAAGACCCAAAAACCAAATTGGCCAATTCAGGACCTGGTTCTCCAGGAAACGAAACTTTTTTCTTTGGACCCAAAACTTTTGACGCCGTAATTAGATTCCAAGAAAAATACAAAAAAGAAATTTTAGCTCCCTGGGGACTAGAGAAAGGAACAGGGTTTGTCGGTCCTACAACGAGAAAAAAACTAAACCAACTTCTTTCCCAAATTTAAATTCCACTTTTTTTCACGATCGTGAAAATTAGTAGAATTTAGAGTTTTTGGAAAAGATAAAGAGTGAGGGCGCTGTAGAAAATTTGAGAAATTAGAGTTGAAAAAATAGCTCCCCAAATTCCAAAAAGAGGAATTGAGAAAAAAAACAAAACTATTTTTAAAATTTCCGGAACAAAACTTAAAATGTAAAGTTCTCTTTTTTTAGCTTCAGCCAAAAAGGAAGTAGCCAAAAAGGAAAAAGGGGAAAAAAGAAGCAAAATAGCTAAAATTTGAGAATAAAAAATAGATTCTGAATATTTTGGGAAAAATAATTTGAAAATATAGGGGCAGGAGAAAAAGTAAGCTAAAAAAAATAATGCGGAAGGAAAAAAAAGTTTTAAGAATTTATCAAAAATATTTTTTTTCATTTTTTTTAAATTTCTTTGGGCCATTTTTGGCAAAGCTAAAACAGAAAAAGGAACGATTTGTTCTAACCTTTGGACAATTCTTGAAGCGAAGGTATAGTTAGCTAAAACTTGAGGTCCTAAAAAGTGCCAAATGAAAATTTTGTCAATTTGTCTTGAGAAGAAAGTGAGAGAAAAAATTAAAGTTAAATGCTTGCCAAAAGAAACAGTTTCTTTTATTTCTTTAGATAATTGAAAATCAAAGTTTTTTTCAATATTTTTTAAAGTTTTTAGCCAAAAAATTGCCTCTGTTAAAGTGAAGCTGAAATAATAAGCTAACAAAATGAAAATTAAATTTTCTCTGGCAAAGAAAATGACCAAAATTAACAAAAAAACAGCCAAAAAATTTT
>CAYSYN010000009.1:0-10862 GCA_964435445.1 uncultured Candidatus Saccharibacteria bacterium | reverse complement strand
AGAAGAATCAGAAATGGACCTTGTCATTTCAGCTGTCAAGAAAAATGGAAATTTGTTGATCAATATGTTGGAGGGGGATTTTTTGGAAATGAAAGAGCAAGATGTTCTTTCTGCCTTTGATTTTGCAAAGCCCTATCTGGAAAAGTTAATTTCCTTCCAAGAAAAAATAAAAAAAGAAATGGGAAAGAAAAAAATAGAAATTTTTTCAGAAAGGGATTTAGAACTTGAAGAAGAAATAAGAAGAAATTTTAGAAAGAAAATAGAAGAAATTTTAGAGCCAAAAGAAAAAAGAGAAAGAATAGATCTTTTAGAAAAATTAAGAGAAGAAGTGAAAGAATATTTAAGTTTGAATTTTCCAGAAAAAATTGATTTGGGAATGGAGATTTTGAAAGAAGAAATGAAAAAAATTTTGGAAGAAAACATTCTGAAAAAAAATTTGAGACCCGATGGAAGAAAGTCAGACCAAATGAGGGAAATATCTTGTCAAGTAGGGGTTTTGCCGAGAACACACGGTTCTGCCATTTTTGCTCGAGGTTTAACAAAGAGTTTGTCCATTTTAACTTTAGGAGCACCGGGTGACGTTCAATTGTTAGAGGGAATGGAAATTACAGGAAAAAAAAGATTTATGCACCATTACAATTTTTTGCCCTATTGTGCTGGAGAAATAAAACCTGTTAGGGGACCTAGTAGGAGAGAGATTGGCCATGGTATGTTAGTGGAAAGAGCTTTGCTGCCTGTCATTCCTTCTTTTGACGATTTTCCTTATACAATAAGAGTTGTTTCTGAAATTTTATCTTCAAATGGTTCCACTTCCATGGCTTCTTGTTGTTCTTCTTCTTTAGCTTTGATGGACGCAGGAGTACCTATTAAAAGACCTGTAGCTGGTATTGCTTTGGGACTTATTTTTAAAGATTTTCAAAATTATAGAATTTTAACCGACATTCAAGGCCCAGAAGATCATTTAGGTGACATGGATTTTAAGATAGCGGGAACGGAAAAAGGAATCTGTGCTATTCAAATGGATGTGAAAATTGATGGAATTTCAAGAGAAATTTTAAGAGAATGTTTAAAGAGGGGAAAAAAAGCAAGATTGAAGATTCTAGAAAAGATGAAAAAGGTTTTGGCAAAACCAAGACCAAAACTTTCTCCTTTTGCCCCAAAAATTTTGACCATAAAAATAAATCCTGAAAAAATAAGGGAAGTGATAGGACCTGGAGGAAGAACGATTAACGAAATCATTTCAGAATGCGGAGTTTCTATTGATATTGAAGAAACAGGAAAAATTTTCGTCACAGCAGAAAAGGAAGAGGCAGCCAAGAAAGCCATTGCCTGGATTAAAAACATTACTAGAGAAATAAGGGTGGGAGAAGTATTTCAGGGGAAAGTAAAAAGAGTTTTAAGTTTTGGTATCATTTTAGAACTTTTGCCAGGCCAAGAAGGTTTATTGAGAATTTCAAAATTAAAACCTATTTTAAAAAGAAGGAGAATCAAAATTGGCGATTTAATTCCTGTAAAGGTCATTTCTATAGATGAAATCGGGAGAATAAATTTAGCTCCTGTAAAGTTAAAGAAAAAACATGGAAAATGAAGAAAAATTAGAATTTTTAAAAAGAGAGGAAATAAGAACGATGAAAAAGGAATTGAGAAGATTGAAAGAAGAAAAAGCAGAAAAAGAAAAGGAAGAATTAGTTCCTCCCCCAAAAGAAATTTTAAAAGAAGAAAAAGAAAGAGAAGAAAAAGTGGAGGAAAAAGAAAAAGTAAAGGAAAAAGAGGAAGTAACAGAACCTACAGAAGAAAAGATTATTTTTGAAACAGAAGAAGAAAAAATCAGAAAAAAGAGAGAAGAATTGAGAACAGAAGAAAATGTCATTAAAGAGAAACTAATTAATTTAGAAAAAGAGCTCCAAGAATTTATCCAAGCTAAATCTCCTTTTGAACAAAAAAAGGCTGAACTCATATCTCAAAAAGAAAAAGTAGAAAAAGAATCTTTAGCCCCTATTGTGGAAAGAGAAAAAGAAATAGAAGCTAGAAAAGAAGAACTTGAAAAAATGGAAAGAAAAGAGGAATTGCCAGAGAAAAAAAGAGAAATAGAAAAAGAAAGGTGGAAAGTAGAAGAAGAAAGGGAAAAAATAGAAGCTGAAAAGTGGAAAGTTGAAGAAGAAATATTAAAAATAGAAAAGGAAATTAGCAGAGTAGAAGAAGAACTAGCAAAAATTAGAGAGGAAGAAAAAAGAGTTGAAGTTGAAAGGGAAGCTGCAAGGAAAAGATTGGAAGAAATAGAAAAGGAAAAGGAAGCTTTAGCTTTAAGAGAGGTTTTGTTAGAAACAAAAAAAGAAAGAAGAAAAATTGAAGAAGAAAAGGGTGGAATTTTGCTAGAAAAAACAAAGGTAGAGCAAGAATTAGAAAAAATAAGGAAAAAGGAAAAAGAAATTGAAGCTGAATTAAAGGCTTTAGAAGAAGAAGAAAAATTAGCTGAAACTATTGAAAAGAAAATGAAAGCAGAAAAAGAAAGATGGGAAGTAGAAAGAGAAAGAAGAGAAACAGAAAAAAGAAGATGGGAATTGGAAGATAAATTGAAAGAATTGGAGAAAAAGTTGAAAGCAGTAGAAATTTCTTACCAAAACATCAAAGAAAAAGAAGAAAAACTAGAAAGAGAAATAGCTCAAATTGAAGAAAAAATTCCAAAATGGAAAAGAGAGACATAGAAAAATTTAAAAAATTATTGGAAGAAGAGAAAGAGAAAATTTTAGCTCAATTAAAAGAAATTGCCAAAAAAGAAGAAGGTGTATGGAAAGCTTCTTTTCCCAAATTTGATGGAGAAACGAGTTTGGAAAGAGTGGCAGATGAGGTTGAAGAATATAGTTCAAGACTTTCTTTAGGATATAACTTTAAAAAGAGATTGAAAGAAATAAATTTAGCTTTGGAGAAAATTGAAAAGGGAAATTATGGCATTTGTGAAAAATGTAAAAAAGAGATTGAAAAAGAGAGATTAGAAGCAAACCCGGCAGCAAGATTTTGCTTAAAATGTAAAAGATAGATGCCAGTAAAAATTTTCTCTGGAGGGAACTTAGGATTGGAAAGCAAAATTATTGAAGTTGAAATAGAAACTTCTTTTGGATTGAGAAGGTTTGAAATTGTGGGATTGCCTGATAAAGCAGTTCAAGAATCAAAAGAAAGAATTTCTGTTGCCATTGAAAATTCAGGCTTTAAACCTCCTCACAAAAAACCAGTGAGGGTTTTAGTTTCTTTGGCCCCAGCAGATTTGAAAAAAGAAGGGGCTCTTTATGATTTACCCATTGCTTTGGGATATTTGTTAGCTGAAAGAGAAATAAAATTTAATCCAGAAAAAAGATTGATTTTGGGGGAATTAGGGTTGGATGGGAAAGTAAGGAAAATTAAAGGAGCCATTTTATTTTCTATTTTGGCCAAAGAAAAAAATTTTTCAGAAATTATTTTGCCAAAAGAGAATGAAATTGAAGCTTCTTTAATTGAAGGACCAAAAATTATTGGCGTTTCTTCTTTAAGAGAAGCTATAGATTATTTGGAAGGGAAAATTAAAATTGAAAGGAAAAAATTTTCTTTAAAAGAAAAAAATTTTTCTTTTCCTTTAGATTTTTCTTTAATTAAGGGACAAAAAGTAGCAAAAAGAGCTTTAGAAATTGCTGCTGCTGGTGGCCATAATGTCTTGATGGTAGGACCTCCGGGCACAGGAAAAAGTCTTTTGGCAAAAGCTTTAATTTCCATTTTGCCTCCTTTATCTTTTGAAGAATCAATAGAAGTAACAAAAATTTACAGTTTAGCTGGGCTTTTATCTGAAGAAAAGCCCATTGTTATCCAAAGACCTTTCAGATCTCCCCATCATTCTTGCTCTGAAGCAGCTTTAATTGGAGGGGGAAATCCCCCAAGGCCAGGGGAAATTTCTTTAGCTCACCGGGGAATTTTATTTTTAGATGAGTTTCCAGAATTTCATAGAGACGTTTTAGAATCTTTAAGACAACCAATGGAAGAAGGAAAAATTACCATTTCTCGAGCTCGCCATTCAATTACTTTGCCAGCTTCCTTCACGCTAATTGCTGCTTCCAATCCCTGCCCTTGTGGAAACTATGGCAATCCAGAAAAAATATGTACTTGCACTCCTTCTCAAATTCAAAAATATCAAAGGAAATTAAGGGGTCCCTTAATTGATAGAATAGATATTTTAATTAACGTTCCCAACATAAAATTTGAAAAACTAAAAGAAGAAAGTGAGGAAAGAAGCGAAAAAATTAGAGAAAAGGTAATCTTGGCAAGAGAAATGCAAAGGAAAAGGTTTAAAAAAGAAAAAACAAATTCTCAAATGGAAATTTTAGAAATTAAAAAATTTTGCCAAATTGATTCAAAAGGAGAAAGATTATTGAAGAAAGCAGTAGATTCTGGAAAAATTTCTGTCAGAGGATACCACAGGGTCTTAAAAGTAGCAAGAACGATAGCTGATTTGGAAGGTGCTGAAAAAATTTTATTTTCCCATTTGACAGAAGCTTTAGGTTATAGAATAAAAGAGATCATTTAGCAAAAGGATTTTTAGCTCCCAAAACAGCAAAGTGTAAATGACAACCTGTAGAAATTCCAGCTCCAAAAGTTCCAGGTTTTCCTCCTACCGTTCCAATGGGTTCCCCCTGAAAGACTTCTTGTCCTACTTTGACAAAAATTTCTCTTAAATGTCCATACTGGGTAATCGTTCCGTTTGGGTGTAAAATTTTGACTGTGTTTCCTCCTCCAAAATTCCAACCCCTTTTCACAGAAATTACTTTTCCAGAAGCTGCAGCTAAAACATATTCTCCGCACTTTCCATTTGAAAAATCTACAGCGTTATACCAATGGAGACCCTGGGTGATCCTGCAAGGAGGTAGGGGACAAATGAAAAATTTTGAAGGGAGAGGGGAAAGTTTTTGGACAAATTTCTTTTCTTTAGGCATTTTTCCTCCAGGAATGACATAGATTTCTCCTGGGTAAATGACGGGTTCTCCGTTCTCATTTGTTTCAATTTCGTTGAAAGAAATAATCTCTTTTAAATCAGCTTTGTAAAATTTGGCAATTTCAGAAAGTGTCTCTCCTTTTTTCACTTGATGTAAAGTACCATCTACTGGAAGAATAATCAGTTTTTGTCCCACTTTTAAAATAGAATTTTCTTTTAAATTGTTTGCCCATAGAATCGTCTCTCTTGAAAGAGAAAATCTTTGCGCAATAGAAGATATAGTATCTCCTTTTTGGACTTCGTACTCTATAATTTCTTTTCTTTT
This sequence comes from uncultured Candidatus Saccharibacteria bacterium, assembly GCA_964435445.1. Taxonomy (GTDB): domain Bacteria; phylum Patescibacteriota; class Minisyncoccia; order Minisyncoccales; family GBS-2; genus CAYSYN01. Next base: position 5,583 of record CAYSYN010000009.1, on the reverse strand, counting down.
TTGGAGAGTAGCTAAATTTTGAGGAAAAATTTGAACAGGAGCGATATTAGAAACAAAAAAGGAATTTTGAAAAGTTTGAAACGTCTCTTCTTGAGAAAACGTTTTAGCCTCAAAATAGGGAAGAAGATTTTTTTCTGGGGGAAAACTATTCTCTTTTCCTTTATTGACGAAAATGATAGAAAATAACAAAAGAAGGAAAAATAGTTTTCGTCTACCCATTACTTTGAATTTTAATTTTGGAAAAAAGAATGTCAAATCTAAAAAACACTTTAAAAAAATATAAAATTTCTCTCAGAAAAAGGTGGGGACAGGTCTTTTTGATAGATAAAAATATCTTAAAAAAAATTTTGGAAGCAGCAAATTTAAAAAAGGGGGATATTGTTTTGGAAGTTGGTGCTGGAATTGGAAATTTAACAAAAGAATTGGCAAAAAGATCGAAAAAAGTTTTGGCTATAGAAAAGGATAAAAAAATGATTCCTGTTTTAAGAGAAGAATTGAAAGATTTTAAAAATGTAAAAATCTTTGAGGGTGATGTGAGAGACTTGTTAGAAAAAATCGTCCAGAAATTAAAGAGCGGAAACTATAAAATTGTTGCCAATATGCCTTATTATTTAACCTCAAATTTGTTGCGAAAAATCTTTTCTTTAAGAAAAAAACCAAAATTAATAGTTTTGATGGTGCAAAAAGAAGTAGCTGAAAGAATTTTAGGTAAACCAAAAATGAATCTTTTGGCAATTTCTGTTCAGTTTTTTGCCAAAGTAAAAATTTTTCATTATGTTTCAAAAAACTGCTTTTTTCCTCGGCCAAAAGTAGATTCCGCTATCTTGCAAATTACTCCTCAAAAACCTCTTTTTAAAAACGAAAATGCTTTTTTTAAAATAGTGAAAGCTGGCTTTTTACATCCGAGAAAGAAAATTTTAAAAAATTTAGCAAAGGGATTAAAATGGGAAAAAGAGAAAGTGAAAAATCTATTAAAAATCTGTAAAATCAAAGAAGAAGAAAGAGCAGAAAGATTAAGTTTAAAAGACTGGGTAAAGTTAACAAAAGAATTTTTAAAGATGAAATGAGAAAAATTTTATTTTTTTGTTTAATCTTTTTTGCCCAGCTTGCTTTTGCTGCTCCCTCTCCTCCAACCATTGGATGTGAACCTTCTGATTTTTGGAAAGAATATAAAGCTGAAAGGCCAGGTTGTGGAGATGTTCTTATTTGGAGAAGGGAATGTCGATGGGTTTGCGAAAATTGTATAACAACCGATGGAGAGGAAGTGTGTGCGAGTTGGAAAAAAGAATGTCCTCAAAACAAAGTAAAAAGAGCAGCTATTTGTAACCCTTGGCAAAAACCAAAAAGAGATGGCAATGTCACTCAATGGAGAGAAAAGAAAATAAAATGTAAAGCAGATCCTGAATGTTTTGGCCAAATTGCTGTCAAAGAATTTAGAGATGGAAGGGGAAAAGTAACTTCTACTGAAATTCACCTTCCAACAAAATTTTATTTTGAAATTCCCACCCCAGACAAAACAGGATGGGGATTAAGTTGTGGGCCTAATAGTTTGTTGGTTCAAACAAAAGATTTTTCTCGTATTTTAAATATTAAAGAAGCATTTTCTACTGAGTCCACCTTTTATGCCACTTCCGATAGAGCAATTTTAGATGAACTCTGGGCAGGCAACGATTTTGAAGAACTGGCCAATTTCCTTATCCAATTTACGGGAGATTCTTCTCTCAAAGCAAATTCTGGAGAAATGAAAATTAAAGCAAATGTGGCAAAGAGTCAAGATACTCAAATTAACGTTGAATATTCTTCAAATACAAAAATTACTCTTCACAGGCCCTACGAAAAGTTAAAAAGAGCGAAGGAAGAAAAAGAAATCAAAAAGCAAATTGAGTATTTTATCCATTTTCTTGAAGAACTAGATATTAAGCGGTACTTTCAAAGAGCCCCCCATCCTCTCACAGGTGAAACAATAGACACTACCTATTGCGGTCATCTTGGAGGAAGACATCCAAAACTTACCAAAGCAGAAACGTTATTGGTTTCAAAAAACATTTACTCTCCCTCACAAGATAGGAAAGTAGGACCTTGTACCATTGAAGAAGGGAAAGAGAATTTTGTTAGATTGAAGTTTTGTCTTGATACAAAATGTGGTCCAGATCAAGTACCCGAAGTTCCTTTTGCCACTGTCAATGCTCCAGAACCAATTGGAATATTAGCTTTCAAAAGAGATAAAATAGATTGGTTGGTTGCAATAAATCCTTTAACCGGTTTAAAAAAGAACGTCTTTTGGGGAGCAAAAATAACAAGATGGATAGATACAGATTGGAATGGTGATGGCTGGCCAGAGATACCGAAAGAAGAAGCAGATTTTATAGATTTTCAATTTTGTGGTCAAGACCAAATTGATCTTTTCAAATCGCCATTTTCATTCAGAGCTCTTTACCGAGGAAAAAAATTAATTTTTGATCCGGGGAAAGGTTGTCCCAAAGATCCTGAATTGGCTGAACTGGAAGAACGCGCTCCAGAAAGTTGCGTCGATGTTAACGAACCTTGTATTTGTGATGAGAAACCTCAATGGTGTGAGATAGAGTGTGGGAAGGTAGCCTGGATAGATCTTGATATTTGCCATCCTGTTCAAAATCCTGAATCTTTAAGAATTCCAGTAGGAGAAATTCCAAATATTGAAGAATTTATTAGGAAAAATCGCTCAGACGAGGAACCTAGAGATTGTACAAGTTCCTATCCTTTTCTTTCTGTTTATGGTCTCTTTTTAGCAGAAACAGAAGAAATTTCTCTCGATTGGCCAGATGATCCTTATTATGGAGTTTTAGATATTACTTATCCTATAGATCTTTGGAAATGGGATCTCCATGGATTGATGCAATATTTCCCAGCTTCCCCTATTTTGAATATTTGGCAAGTTCAAAAAACAGATGAAAAATACTGGAGCCAAAAATGGCACTTTAAATTAACTACTAAAGTTCCTCTAAAACAGAAAGAGCAACCTATATGGTTAGGACTTTTGAAAGCAGAGATTGTGCCTATGGAAGTAAAGGATTTTCAAGAAACCATTGCTTTTCTTCCAGAATATCTTCCTGTGTTCAACGAAAACGGAGAAATAGTTTTTAATCGGCTTCAGCATTTAGAATTTAAACCAACTCCAAGAACCCTTTCTTTCAAAATCAAAATTTGTTGTCCTCTAGCTGGAGGGGAATGTCTTAAATTTCCTCCTATTTTCACTCATTTGAGATACAGAAAACTTCCCGGGATCTTACAAAGCCAATTGAAAAACTTTACCTTCTGGGAGGTGTGGCCTTGTTTGAAATATCCAGGATGTAGAAAAGGAGAAAGTATAAATAAGTTTAGATTAGACAGACCATATACTTTTCATATTTCACCTTGTGTTGATGAGTGGGGAAAGGTTTGTATTTGGGATGTCAAATTGAACATCAGATCAACGGGGGCTGTGCCAAAAAACCTTTCTCCTCCTCCTCCCGACCTAACTAAAGTACCAAGATTTTTGAAAGTAGATCCTGTGGCGGGAGCTGTTTCTTATATCCTAGAAATAAACCACAAAGAATTATTTTACGGAAAAACGGTAGGGGAGTGTGAAGACAATAAGTGCAAAGATCCAGAAACTGGCGAGGAAAAGGAGTGTGAAAAAGGATATTGCCCAGAAAAAGAAATGTTTTGGATGAAAATGGATTTGAAAGAAGAAAACAAATATAAGTGGAGGATAAGAAGTTGTGCTGATTTTTGCAGCTTAATAGATAAAAAAGAATATTTACATTGTGGAGAATATAGTGAACCTGTAGAATTTTTAGGATGTAAGTTTTCTCCTCCCTCCCTTCCCTCTTCTCCTGAAATTGCCAAGACCTTCTTGCCAGGAAGCGTTTTGCTTTCTTGGGAAAAAGTTTCTTGTTATGAATCTCCTATCTTTTATCAATTAAAAGTAGCTTATACAAAATCTGCCAGAGAAAAAAGAGAAGGATGTCAAAAAATGCATAATAAAGATATCATTGACACTATATTGCAAACTCCTCAATTTACTCTCTCTAATCTTTCTTGTTATGGAACTTATTATTGGCAAATTAGAGCTTGTCTTGACCCAGATTGTGAGAAAGAAACTGGAAGATGGAGTCCTGTTTGGTATTTTAACATCGCTCCCGAGTTACCGCCTGGTGGTGCAGGGGGAGGGTTTTGGGGACTTGGAACTTGTAAAAAGTTAGCCCCAGATTGTGGGCTAAAAGGTTGTACAATAAAAGATATCCCAAAACTCATCTTCAACATTTTAAATTGTCTTTTGTGGACAGGTTTCCCTGTACTCATTATTTTGGGAATAGCTGCTACTGGGTTTGTTTTGATCCTTTTTGCTACAAGAGCAGAACTTTTAGAAAGAATAAGAGAAATGTGGCGAGGAATTTTAATAGGGGGGGTAATTATGTTTTTTGCTTGGACTTTGTTAAACATTATCTTTCTCATTTTAGGATGGAGAAAGGAAATATTTGGCGATTGGTGGAATCCATTGTAAAATAAAAGAATGAAAAAGTTATTTTCAAAATTATTTTTGCACTTCTTTCTTTTGTCTTTCTTTTTTTCACCTTATATTGTCCTAGCAGATAATGGGAGTGACTTTTGGGAGAAAATTAACATTTGGGAATGGTGCGATTGTACTCCTTTAGATCTTGGATGTTTCATAGGTTGTTTAATCAAATTTACTATTGTAATTCTATGCCTCATATGCATGCCTTTTATCTTAATTGTCACCCTTATCCTCAGTTTTGTAGGAATGGTTTTAGCTGGAATGATACAAGGAATAGCTGAAGAGCTCATTAAAAAATCTTTTGTCTTGACTATCCAATATTTAGACGAGTTTACAGAATTCTTTCATTTCGTAAGAGATTTCACCCTTTGGTTTTTTGCCGTTTTTTTAGCTTTCATTGGTTTGGCAACCATTTTCAGGATAGAAACTTATAGAGCAAGGAGGACGTTGATTCCTCTTTTGATCATTGCCTTATTGTTCAATTTCATTCCTTTTTTTGTGAAAACAGTAGTAAAAATTGGGAATAGTTTGAGTTGTAGCATGCTAGTAACACTTCAGGGAATAGTTTCAGGAGGAGGAGCTTCCGTAGGTTGTAGTGCGGGAGCGCTTGAGATAACTTTAGCCTCTCCAACTTTGTACAAAAATTTTGGATCCAATTTACAAACGCTGGCAGGAGCTGTGTTGGAAATCATATCGGACCTTGTTTTCCTCGACAAACCAAATGAAATTTTAGGAAGTATTGCTCTTTTGGTCGTAGCTTCAATAGCTTTTATGCTCTTTTGGTTTGGGTTAGGATTGGCATTTGCCTTATTGGCTGCTATCTTTTTAGCAAGATTAGCTTTCATTTGTGTTTTATTTTTAGCTGCCCCCATCGCTTTTACTACTTTTCCTTTTAGGACAAAGGAAATAAGAGCTGCTTTTCCAAAGCAATTAAATTGGGATGGTTGGTGGGAAGAAATTTTGCTTTGGAGCTTTATTGGAATACCCCTTGCTTTTTGGTTGTCTGTTGCTATCTTTTTAATGAACCGCCCGGCCGAAATTGGAAT
>CAYSYN010000008.1:0-10956 GCA_964435445.1 uncultured Candidatus Saccharibacteria bacterium | reverse complement strand
GCTTACGATATTTATTCAAGGTTGCTAAAAGAAAGGATCATTTTTTTGGGGGGACCGATTACAGATTCTCTGGCAAACTCTATTATTGCTCAGCTTTTGTTTTTAGCTTCAAAAGACCCCAAAAAAGAGATTCAATTTTACATTAACTCACCTGGAGGAGTAGTGACAGCAGGTTTAGCTATTTACGATACCATGCAATACGTGAAAGCACCAATCTCTACTGTTTGCGTAGGCATGGCAGCTTCAATGGCAGCTGTTTTGTTGGCTGCAGGAACAAAAGGGAAAAGATATGCTCTACCAAACTCTGAAATCATGCTCCATCAAGTAATGGGAGGAGTAACAGGGGAAGCAGTAAAGATTGAAATTACAGCAAAACATATTATGAAAATAAAAACAAAGATAAATAAAATTTTGGCAAAGCATACAGGACAACCTTTAGAAAAGATAGAAAAAGATACAGACAGAGATTTCTATTTGACGGCAAAAGAAGCTAAGGAATACGGTTTAATAGATGAAGTAATTCAACCCTCAAAAAAATGATAAAAAAACATGGAAAATTTAATATTAATAATTTTGGGAACAATTTTACTTTGGATTGGAGCGATTTTAGGTTACTTTGCCAGAATTTCTCTGGCAAAAAAGAAACTTGAGACGATAGAGATAAAATTAGCTCAAAAAGAAAAAGAAGCTCAAAAAAGAGCTAAAGAGATTTTAGATAAGGCAGAAAAGGAAATAAAGATAGCAAGAGAAGAAGTTTTGAGAAAAGAGAGGCAAGTTTACAGAAAAAGAAAAGAAATTGAAGAAAAAATTTTAGAGATAGAAAAAAGAGAAAAAGAATTGGAAGAAGAAAAAAAGAGGTTGAGAGAAAAAGAAAAAGAAATAGAAAAGAGAGAAGAAGAGGCAATGAAAAAATTGGAAAGAGTAGCTAGCTTGACCAAAGAAGAAGCAAAAAAACAAATTCTTTCTGAGATAGAAAAAGAGTACAAGAAAGAAATCTTTGAAAAAATAGAAAAATTGGAGAAAGAGGGAGAAGAAAAATTTCAAAAAAGAGCAAAAGAAATTTTGGTCTCTGCCATTCAAAGGTTAGCTTTGCCCGTGACAAAAGAAATTACAACCACTACCATTTTTTTACCTTCTGAAGAGTTAAAAGGGAAAATAATTGGAAAAGAAGGAAGAAATATCAGGACCTTAGAGAAACTGACAGGGGTAGAAATTATTTTAGACGAAGAAACTCCAGAGGTAGTAACTATTTCTGGATTTGATCCTGTAAGAAGACAAATTGCAAAACTAGCTCTAGAAAAGCTGATAAAAGATGGAAGGATTCAGCCTGCAAAAATAGAGGAAAAAGTAAAAGAGGCAGAAAAAGAGATTGAACAACAAATGAAAGAAGCAGGAGAAGCTGCTTGCTTGGAGTTAGGTATTGTAGATTTGCCTCCAAAATTGGTTCAACTTTTGGGAAGATTGAAATTCAGAACCTCCTTTGGTCAAAATGTTTTGCTCCACTCAATGGAGGTAGCTATTTTGGCAGAAGCTATTGCTGCAGAGGTAGGAGCTGATACAAAAGTTTGCAAAATAGCAGGACTTTTGCACGATATTGGAAAAGCAGTAGATCAATATGTTTCAGGTTCCCATGTTCAAATTGGAATGAAGATTTTGGAAAAGTTTGGCATAGACAAAAAAATTATTGATGCTATGAAATCTCATCACGAAGAATATCCTCCAGAATCTTTGGAAGCTATCATCGTTCAAGTAGCAGACCAAATTTCAGGAGCAAGGCCTGGAGCAAGAAAAGAAACAGTAGAACAATACATTAAAAGATTGGAAGATTTAGAAAAAATTGCTCTTTCTTTTCCCGGAGTAGAAAAAGCTTGGGCTCTGGAAGGAGGAAGAGAAATTAGAGTTTTTGTTAGAGCCCAAGAAATTGATGATTTTGGAGCAAGAAAATTGGCAAAACAAATTGCCAACAAAATTGAAAAAGAACTAAAATATCCTGGAATGATAAAAGTCAATGTTATTAGAGAATTAAGGATTACCGAATACGCAAAATAATCTAAAATTTCTAAAGTTAAAAAAATAACAGGGGATCAATCCCCTGTTTTTTTGAGCGGGAGAGGGGAATCGAACCCCCGTCGCCAGCTTGGAAGGCTGGAGCACTGCCACTGTGCTACTCCCGCGCGGGCCATCAACGCCTCACCTTTTACTAGCTCAAATCGCTTTCGCGATTTGAGTAAAATCGTTCGGCGTTGTGTCCCTTTCTCCATGCTCGCTTTCGCTCGCATGGAGGCCTCATTATTAACTACACTAACTACTATTTTTGTCGGGGTGCTGGGATTTGAACCCAGGCTACTTGCTCCCAAAGCAAGCGTGCTACCTTTACACCACACCCCGCAAAAAATATTTTATCATTTTGATTTTTCTTTCTCAACTGCTAAAATGAAAAAATGAGATGGAAAAAGATTTTATCTGAGTTAAACTTTATTAATCGGTGCAAAAGATACAATCTTCCCCTTTGGCAATGCCCCCATTTTTTATTTTTAATTATAGGACTAGTAGACATTTTCCTTATTTTCACTTCTTATGCCCTAGCGACAAGATATATTGAAGATCCAGCTACAGCAGCTTTGATCGTCCTCCTTGTAGCAGCTATTTTATTTATCTTAGATTTTATTATCGAAAAATCTGTTGAAAATTTAGCAGAAGCTAATTTGATGAAATCAGAATTCATTTCCATTGCTTCTCACCAACTAAGAGCTCCTCTCTCTTCAGCCAGGTGGGCTCTAGAACTTTTACTTTCTGGAAGGTTGGGAAAAATTGAAGAAAAGCAGCGAGATTATTTTAAGATTTTAAAAGATAATTTAGATGAAATGTTAAATTTGCTTTCTGATCTTCTCATTGTTTCAAAAATTGAGACAGGGAGATTGCCTTGCGAAAAAAAAGAATTTTCTTTGGTCAAATTGACTCAAAAATTGATCAACGAATACCAATCTTTAGCTGAGTCTTTGAAAGTTAAAGTCTTTTTAGAAAGCGAGAATGATTTTAATGTTTTTGCAGATCCTTCTCAAATAAAAATGGCCATTGAGAATTTGCTTGACAATGCCATAAGATATACAAAAGAAGGAGGAGAAGTGAAAATAAAAATTTTGCAAAAAGACAATCAAATTTATTTTGAAATTAAAGATACAGGTGTTGGCATACCTAAAGAAGAACAAAAGTATATTTTTCAAAAATTTTTCCGCTCTTCTAACATTTTACAACTTCAACCTAAAGGCACTGGTCTTGGGCTTTACATTGCCAAATCCCTTGTTGAAAGGTCGGGAGGAAAAATTGGTTTTTTTAGCCAGGAGGGGAAAGGTTCCACCTTCTGGTTTACTCTCCCTACAAAAAAATGAAAAAAATTCTTTTTATTGAAGACGAAGCTGCTTTGCAAAAAACTTTCAAAGAAATTTTAACTCAGGAGGGATTTGAAGTAATTTCTGCTTTAGACGGAAAAACAGGTTTAGAATTGGCAGAAAAAGAAATGCCAGATTTAATTTTGTTAGATTTAATTTTACCTAAAATGCATGGCTTTGAAGTTTTAAGAAAATTAAAAGAAAAAGAAGAAACAAAAGAAATTCCAGTAATAGTTTTGACAAATTTAGAAAGGTTAGAAGATGTAGAAAAAGCCATAGAATTGGGGGCGACAACTTATCTAGTAAAAGCCCACTATACATTGGAGGAAGTGGTAGAAAAAATAAAAAAAGCATTTAAATAAAAAATGAAAGTTGAACCTCAGCAATTAAAAGCATTTATGGTAGATGCAGGCTTGATTACAGAAGAGAAGTTTAAAGAGTATTTTGAGAGAGCAAAAAAAGAGAAAAAGAGCATTGAAGAAATTTTGGTCAAAGAAGGAGTAATAAAAGAGGAGGAATTGAGAAAATTGGAAGCTTATATTTTGGGCATTCCTTTTGTTAATTTGGAAAAGAAAATTATTCCTCCTGAGGTTTTAAAAATTATTCCAGAATCTATTGCTAGAGCCCACAATATCATTGCTTTTAGAAAAAGAGGAGAAAATCTTGAAGTAGCGATGTTAGATCCTGGAGACTTAAGAACAATAGAATTTATTAAAAAAACGACAGGTTTGAGAGTTCTCCCAAGATTAACTAACAAGGCCTCTATAGAAAATGCTCTAAAACAATATCAAAAAACTCTAGAAGCTGAGTTTGGAGAACTCATTAAAGAGGAAACAGGAATTAAAGCTCTCAAAGAAGAAGAAAAAGTGGCAGAAAAAAGAGAGCTAGAAAAGATGGCTACGGAATTGCCCATCATCAGAATTGTAGATACCTTGATTAAACATGCCATCTTACAAAGAGCTTCTGACATTCACATTGAACCAATGGAAAAAGAAGTTTTAGTTAGGTACAGAGTAGATGGAATTTTAAGAGACGCAATGACTTTGCCCAAAATTGCTGCTCCTGGCATTGTCGCTAGGATTAAAGTTCTTTCCAATTTGAGATTAGACGAACATCGACTTCCTCAAGATGGAAGATTTAAAATAGAGACAAAAGATTATAAATATTCTGTCAGAGTTTCTGTTTTGCCTGTTTTTGACGGGGAAAAGATTGTTATGAGGCTTCTGCCAGAAACAGCAAGAGGATTTACTTTGGAAGAATTAGGATTAAGAGGAAAGGCTCTAGAGGATGTGAAAATCAATCTGAAAAAGCCAGTGGGAATGATTTTAGTTTGCGGACCCACAGGTTGCGGGAAAACAACTACTCTTTATTCCATGATGAAGATTTTAAACACTCCTGAAGTAAACATTTCTACGATTGAAGATCCCATAGAATATAGAATGCCCAGAATCAATCAAACTCAAGTTAATCCTAAAGTGGGTTTGACATTTGCTACAGGTTTAAGAGCTCTTTTGAGACAAGATCCAGACATTATTATGGTAGGAGAAATTAGAGATAATGAAACTGCTTCATTAGCTGTCAATGCTGCTTTAACTGGCCATTTAGTTTTATCAACTTTGCACACGAATTCAGCTTCGGGTGCCATTCCCAGGTTAATCGATATGAAAGTAGAACCCTTTTTAATTTCTTCAACTTTAAATTGTGTCATTGCCCAAAGATTAGTCAGGCGTCTCTGTGAGGAAAAAGAAAAATATTATTTAAAAACAGCTGACCTTGACAATTTAGCAAAATATTGCGACTTAGACAGGGTTTTGAAACTTTTGAGAAAGGAAAAAATTGCCAAACCTCATCAATCTTTAACAAAAATTCCTTTTTTCAGGTCAAAACCTTCAAAAACTTGTCCTGACGGATATAAAGGGAGAATAGGAATTTTTGAAGTTTTAGTTGTCAGTCCAGCGATCAAAGAATTGATTATTCAAAGAGCCTCAGCTGATGAAATTGAAAAACAAGCTAAAAAAGAGGGAATGGTAACGATGGTAGAAGATGGATTTGTCAAAGCAGCAAAAGGTATCACTTCCATTGAAGAGGTTTTAAGAGTTATCATAGAATAAAATAATGGAAGCTACTTTGTTTTTTGAAAAATTAAACAAATTTTCTCTTTATTTTTTGCTTTTTCTTTTTCCTCTATTTTTTCTCCCTTTTTTGCAAGATGTCTTAATTTTGCCAAAACATTTTCTCTTTTTAATTTTTGTTTCCCTTTCTTTTTTGGGCTGGTTGGGAAAGCAAATTTTTGAAAGGAAAATTGCAATCAAATGGGAAAGGTCTTTGTTTTTTTGCATTTTTTTCTTTCTCCTTTTTTCTCTTTTCTCTCTCCTTTTCTCTTTTTCCTCCCCCCTTTTTTCATTTTTTGGCTTTACGACAGATATTTCAGATAGTTTTTTAAGTTTTCTTTTCTATTTCCTTTTCTTTTTTGTTTTAATTTCCTCTTTTAAAAAAGAAGAAATCCCTCTTTTAATTTTTCTTCTTTGTCTCTCTCTATCTTTAGTTAATCTTTTTTCCCTTTTTCAAATTTTTGATATTTATCTTTTTCCTTTTGAATTTAGTCAAAAAAGAGTTTTCAATTTCCTTTCTACCCCGAACACTTTGGCTGTATTTGATGCCATTTTACTCCCCCTTCTCGTCTATTTTCTCTTTAGCGATTTGGGATTTTTAAGAATTTTTTTCTTTTTTGCTACTTCTCTTTTCTTTTTAAACTTAGTTTTCATTAATCTTCCTTTATCTTGGCTAATTTTAATTTTAGAAGTTTTCATTTTGTTTTTATTTGGTTTGAAAAAATCCTCTTTCAATCTTTTAACTTTTTTAATGTTTCTTTTAGCTCTTTCTATTTTCTTTTATTTCTTTCCTTTTTCTGCCAAGCTTCCTCCTGAAATTTCTCTTTCTTTTCCAGGAGAAATCTTTATCATCAAAAAATCTCTTTCTGAAAATTGGAAAAATTTCTTTTTAGGGACAGGGCCTTCAACATTTGTTTTCGCTTTTTCAAAATATCGTCCCCAGATTTTAAACAAAACAATTTTTTGGGGAACGAGATTTCAGAGGGGATCTTGCGCTTTTTTAGACTTGATTTTAACTCGAGGATTTCTCGGTTTTTTATCTTTTTCTTTGTTTTTAATTTTTTTACTTTTTTCCCTTTTTAAAAAATTGAAAGTTTCTTCTCCTTTCTTTGTTTTTCTAGCTTGCAGTTCTTTTGGGATCATTTTTAGTTTTTTCTTTTATCCTTTCAATTTTCCTCTTTATTTTCTTTTCTTTTTCCTTTTAGCTATTTCTTCCCTCTATACTATTGAAAGAAAAATTGTTATTTCCCTTTCTTCTCCCTCCCTTTCTCTCTTTTTCAATTTTTTGTTCTTTTTGAGTTTTTTGTTCTCTTTTTCCCTTCTTTTTTGGGAAGGAAAAGTTATTTTAGCTAGTTTCAATCATTTTAAAAGTTTAAAATTTTTTCAAAAAAGAGAAGTATCTCGAGCTATTCAATATTTAGAAAGGGCTATAAAATTTGATCCTTTCAACGACGCTCTTTTGAGAGACCTTTCCCAAACTTATTTGTTAAAGGCAAATTTGATTTCAAAAGATGCTTCTTTGAGCGAAAAAGAAAAGAAAAAAATAGCTAACGAAGCTATTGCCAAAGGAGCCGAGGCTATCAACAGAGCAGTTAAAATTGCACCCTTTAACGTCGCCAATTGGAACGTAAGAGGATTTTTTTACAGAAATTTAATTGGAGTTAAAGGAGCAGAAAATATTGCTTTGTATTCTTACCAGAGAGCGATAGAATTGGAACCTACTTCTCCCTATCCTTTTGGAGAAAAAGGAAGAATTTATATTTTAATTGCTCAAAATACAAAAGAAAAAGAAGAAAAAGAGAAAAATTTGAATTTAGCTATTGAAAATTTGAAAAAATCTTTGAATTTAAAACCAGATTATGCTCCCGCTCACTATCTTTTGGCTGTAGCTTACGATCAATTAGGAAAAACAGATGAAGCCATTTCAAAATTAGAAGAAGCTAAAAAATTTGCCCCTTTAGATTTTGGTTTATCTTTCCAACTCGGTATTTTATATTGGAGAAAAGGGGAAATAGAAAAAGCAAAATCAGAATTTGAAAGAGCTCTTCAAATTAATCCAAATTATTTGAACGCAAAGTATATGTTAGGGATTATTTTTGACCAAGAAAGTGAAAAAGAAAAAGCAAAAGAACTATTTGAGCAGATTTTAAAATCTGAGCCAGATAATGAAGAAGTGAAAAAAATTTTAGAAAATATAGAAAAGGGACTTCCTGCTTTGGAGGGCTTAGAAATTGAAAAACCTCTTCAAACTTTCCCTCCAGAAATAGAAAAATGAATCAAGAAAAATTTCTTTCCATTTTCAACACCCTTACTGATGGAATTTTAGTTTTTGATGCCAAAAGAAAACTTTCATTAATAAATACATCCGCAAAAAAATTTCTCAATGTAAAAGAAAATGAGGTTTTGGGAAAATCAATAAAAGAACTTTCAGATCACCCCACTTTAAAATTTCTTTATTACATTCTCGGGGAAGAAATAAGAGAAGTGGAAAAAAGAGAGTTAGAGTTAAAAAAGAATGATTTGATTTTAGAAGTAACTTCTCTTTCTCTACCTTTTGGAGAAAAACTAGTTATTTTGCATGACATCTCAAGAGAAAAAAGAGTAGAAAGATTGAAAACAGAATTCATATCTGTTACCGCTCATCAATTAAGAACCCCTTTAGCTTCTATGAAATGGGCTTTGGAAATTCTTTCTAAAGAGAATTTGAAAGACGCTTCAAAACAAATGATTGAAAAATTGAAAGAAGCTAACAAAAAAATGCTTCAATTAGTAAACGAATTGTTGAATGTTTTGAAAATTGAAGAAGGGAAGTCTCAATTGAGATTGGAAAAGGCGAACATAGAAGATTTGATAAAAGAAGTGATAGAAAATTACACCCTTTTACTTGAAGAAAAAAAATTACAATTTCAAGTTAAATTTCCTTCAAAAAAGCTGCCCAAAATAAGAATAGATAAAAATAAAATTTCTTTTGTTGTCCAAACTCTTTTGGAAAATGCTATTTCGTATACCCCTCCTGGGGGAGAAATTTATTTGAACTTGGAATTTTTGGGAAATGAGGTAAAATTTTCTATTAGAGATACAGGAGTGGGAATTAAAAAAGAAGAACAAAAATATATTTTTCAAAAATTCTTTAGAGGATCTGGGGCAAAGAAAATGAAAACAGAAGGAAGTGGTTTGGCTCTCTATATGGCAAAAAAAATAATTGAAGCTCACGGGGGAAAAATTTGGTTTCAATCTGAAGAAGGAAAAGGTACTACATTTTACTTTACTCTTCCTCTAAAATGAAAAAAACAATCTTAATTATTGAAGATGAAAAAGATTTGAGATTTTTTTTGAAAACAGCTCTTTCTCAAGAAGGATATGAAGTTAAAGAGGCATTTGATGCTGAAGAGGGATTTGAAAAATTAAAAGAAAAAAAGCCAGATCTCATTTTGCTCGACATTTTATTACCAGGGAAAAGCGGTTTTGATTTTTTAACCCAAATAAAAGCAGACCCCAACTTTGAATCCATTCCTGTCCTTATTCTCTCAAACTACGGGAGGCAAGAAGATATTGAAAAAGGTTTGAAATTGGGAGCTGTAGATTATCTTATTAAAGCCAACTTTACTTTAGAAGAAATTGTTCAAAAAGTAAAAAAAATTTTAAAACCCTAAAAAAATTCTCACTTTATTCTCAGCTACTTTCAAAACTCCTCTTTTAAATTTATAGTTAATTTTTTCTCCCTTTTCTGTAACGATAGTCACTTCATTAAAAATTAAACTAACGAAGTTTGCATGTTCTGGCAAGACATCAAATTTTCCCAATTTATTTTCGGAAGAAACTGATTTTGCCCTCCCTTCAAAAAAAACTTCTTTTGTTAAAGGCAACCAAAAAATTTCAACTTCCAAAAGTTTTTCTTTCATTTTTTTAAATCTTCAAGAGAACCAATGAAAAGAAAAGATTCGTCTGCTACTCCGTCAAATTCCCCCTCTAAAATTCTTTTTACTCCTTCTATTGTTTCTTCCCTTTTTACATACTTCCCTTCCCTTCCCGTTTGGTCTGCGACAACAAAAAAGTCTTGAGTCATAAAGTTTAAAATCTTTTTTGCTCTGTGGTACAAAATTCTGTCTTCAAAAGAAAGCTCTGCTTCTCCTAAAAGATCAACAATTCTTTGTAATTCTTTTTGTCTTTCCAAAACTTTTCTTGCTTCCAAGAGAGCAAAATAATGTTCTTTCCCTAGAATTTTTGGATTGATGAGAGAAGAAGAACAAGAAAGAGCTTCGATGGCTGGATATCTTCCTTTTTGATATACCTCTCTTGAAAATACAATGACAGAATCAAAATAGGGAAAAGTGGCTTGAACTGCAGGATCAGTAATGTCATCAGCTGGTACATATATTGCTTGGACCGAAGTAATAGGAGCTGATTTTGTTGCTACCAATCTTTCTTGTAATTGACCAATTTCACTTTCTAAAGTTGCCTGATATCCTCCTTCAGAAGGTAGACGACCCAAAATGGTTGAAAGTTCGCTACCTGCTTGCAAAAATCGGTAAATGTTGTCAGCAAAGAAAAAAATTTCTTTCTTTAAGTTATCCCTAAAATACTCAGCGATAGTAACAGCGGTAAAGCCTACTTTAAATCTTATAGCCGCAGATTCATTCATTTGACCAAAAACCAAAACAGAAGAATCCAAAAGCCCCATTTTCTTTAAAATCTCATACAATTCAGCCCCTTCCCTTATTCTCTCCCCAATTCCTGCAAAAACTAAAATTCCTTCCTTTTTCAAAAGCAGATTGTGCATTAGTTCTGAAAGTAAAACAGTTTTTCCCAAACCCGCTCCTCCAAAAATTCCCAATTTCCCTCCTCTCACAAGAGGAGCGAAAAAATCAACTGCTTTAATACCTGTTTCTAAAATTTCTTTTGTTAGTTCTGTTTCCAAATAGGGAGGGGAATGCTGATAAATTCCTCTTTTCTCTTTTGTTTTAATTTCTCCTAAATCATCAATGGGATTGCCAAAAACATCAATAGCTCTTCCTAAAAGTTCCTTTCCTACAGGTACTTCTAAAACCTTTTCTGTTCTCTTCACTTTCATTCCCCTCGCAAAATTTTCACTGTCTGAAAGAGCCAAACATAAAAATTTTCCTCCCTTTTTGCCTGCTATCACTTCCAGTTTTTTTCTTGGGTCCTCTTCTAAAACTAAAATCTCTCTTGAGAATAATTTTCCCTCCAAAAATTCTA
This sequence comes from uncultured Candidatus Saccharibacteria bacterium, assembly GCA_964435445.1. Taxonomy (GTDB): domain Bacteria; phylum Patescibacteriota; class Minisyncoccia; order Minisyncoccales; family GBS-2; genus CAYSYN01. The sequence goes on along the minus strand of CAYSYN010000008.1, from coordinate 239 downwards.
CCTCTACAATGTCTCCGCAAACTTTGCAAATTTTTCCTTTTTGGCTCATGCTTTTTGGGCAGCAAAAATTTCAATTTGTTTTTTTGTCAAAATTTCTCTTTTTTTTATCAATTGCTTCTTTTTGTATTCTTTTTCTAAATTTTTTGCCCTTTGTGCAGCTTCTGACATAGCCACCATTCTTGCTGCATACCTTGCCAATTGATGCTCTAGCAAAGTTAAATGAAACAAGACAGTTAAAA
>CAYSYN010000007.1:0-11496 GCA_964435445.1 uncultured Candidatus Saccharibacteria bacterium | reverse complement strand
AAAGAAAAAATTTTTTTGAATAAGACCAAACCGAATGGCCCACCTTGCAAAATAATGGACATTTCAAAAATGAAAAAAATTTTCAAATGGGTTCCTCCAACAACTTTAGAAGAAGGAATTAAAAAAACGGTCAACTGGTATCTTACACATCAACTTTCATGAAAAAAATAGTTGTTCCCCATGTGGAACCTTTGGTAGGAAATGAAGAATTAAAAGAAACAAAAGATTGTTTTAAAAGGAGATGGATTACTGGAGGGCCAAAACTAAAATCTTTTCAAGAAAAAATTGCCAAAATTTGTAAAGTAAAATATGCCATTGGAGTTTGCAATGGCACCCAAGCTCTCTATGTTGCTCTCAAAGCTCTAGGAATAGGTCCCGGAGATGAAGTTATTGTTCCAGATTTCACTTTCATTGCTTGCTCAAACGCCATCCTCTGGACAGGAGCAAAGCCTGTTTTCGTTGATGTAGACAAAAAAACTTTTAACATTGATCCAAAAGAAGTAAAAAAAGCTATTACTAAAAAAACAAAAGCTATCATGCCAGTTCACATTTATGGCCAGCCTGCTGAGATGGATGAAATTATAAAAATTGCCAAAAAACACAATCTTTATGTCATTGAAGATGCAGCAGAAGCTTTGGGAGCAAAATATAAAGGAAAGCCAGTAGGTTCTTTTGGTCACGTAGCTTGTCTTTCTTTTTATGCAGACAAAGTAATTACTACCGGAGAAGGAGGAATGGTTCTAACAAACGATCCTCAAATTGCCAAAGAAGTGACAATCCTTTTGAATCAAGGAAGAACGGGAAGGGGATGGTACATTCACGAAAAAATAGGTTTCAATTTCAGAATGTCTGACATTCAAGCTGCCATCGGTCTAGCTCAACTTAAAAAATTCAAAAAAATTGTCAAAAAAAGAAAAAAAATGGAAAGATTGTACAGAAAATATCTCAGCTCAGTAAAAGAAGTTAAATTTCCTTACATTTCTCCCAAAGTTTTTAACATTCCTTTTAGGTTTACCATCTTAGTTGAAAATCCCCAAAGTTTGATGGAATTTTTAGAAAAAGAAGGAATAAAAACTGCCCGTTCTTTCTATCCCCTCCATCTTCAACCTTGCTACAAAAATTTAAAAATTAAAGGAGATTTTCCAAATTCTCTCTTTGCTTACCAAAGAATTTTAAGATTGCCATCTGGCAATACTTTAACAGAAAAAAAAGTAAGATTTGTTTGTGAAAAGATAAAATCTTTCTTCAAAAAACAATGAGCTCTTTAAAAATTTACAACAAACCTTTTGAACTAAAAGATATGAAAGAAATAAAAGAGAGCAAAGTAACTCAAGAATTGAAAGAATTAGTTGATGAATTCACAAGAGAGAATTTAGCTACTACTGCTATGGGAAATCTTTCTCAAACTAACCTCACCGAAATTTTAAAGTATGAGTTTACTTTAAATCCTGAAAAATTGTGGAGCTATGTAAGGATTGTTGAAATTTGCCAAATTAAACCTAAAATGCGAGTTTTAGATGGGGGAGGGGGTTCAAGCCCTCTTGTTTTTTATTTGGGAAAAAAAGGGGTGGAAATTTTTGTTTTAGATTTGCAAAAAGATTTAATAGAAAACACAAAGAAAATAGCGAAAAAGAAAGGCTGGGAAAACATTAAAGCCATTCAAGGAGATATAGCTCAAATTCCCTTTCCAGAAAACTATTTTGATGTCGTTTATTCAATTTCTGTTTTGCAAAATTTGCCTCACAAAGTAAAGATAAGGGCAGTCAAAGAAATGGCAAGGGTTTTAAAACCTGGGGGAATTTTAGGTTTAGTTTTCGATTTTGGGAAAAGCGTAAAAAAGAGGGAAAAATATTTTTCAAAAAAATATGATTTTTTCCATCTTCCCTTAGCTAGTGCCAAAGAAATTGAAAAATACATTATTTTGCCTTCTGGTTTGGAAATTTTGGGAAACAAAGAACTTTCAGAAAAAATTGAAGTAGATAAAAATTTCGTTAGAAAAACTTATCTTTCTAACTTAAAGAGAAAGAAAAATTTTTTGAAAATTTTAGCTTTGCCCTATTTGTTCTTTTTTTCTAAATATTTTTCTTTTACTTGCTATTCTCTATTTTTGAAAAAACCAAAATGAATTTAAAAGAAATAAGAATTTTGAAAAATACGATTTGGTTAGCTTTAGCTGAATTTTTTAATAAAATTTTTAGATTTTTAATTTTTGTTTTGGCAGCGAGAAAATTGGGGACTGAAGACTTTGGAAGATTTTCTTTTGCCCTTTCTTTCGTTTCTCTTTTTGTTATCTTTTTCGATTTTGGATTAGTAGAAATTACCACTAGAGAATTGGCAAAAGATAGAGAAAGAGAGAAAGATTTCCCAGCCATTTTCACTTTGAAATTAATTTTAGGACTTTTTACCTTTCTTTTAGTTTCTTTTTTATCTTTATTTTTGATCAAAGAAAAAACGGTAAAAAGAATCGTTCCCATTTTAGCTCTCTATTTTTTCTTTGAGTGGTTTTTACCAATTCTCTTTGCTTTTTTTAGAGCAAGAGAAAAAATGGAATACGAATTTGTTTTTAAAAGCTTGTTTTCTCTTTCTCTTTTTTTGAACTCATCTTTTGTTTTGTTTTTTTTACCCTCTTTGGAAAATTTTTCTCTTTCTCTTTTATTTTCTAGTTTTATTGTCTCTCTTTTCTCTTTTCTCTTTTTCCATAGGAAAATCTTCCCCCTTTCTTTTTCTTTTGATAAAACAATTTTCTTTTCTTTTTTATCTATGGCTTGGCCTTTGGCTTTAGTTTCAGCCTACACCTCAATTTATACTCAAGCTGATTCTGCTTTAATGGGATTTTTTGGACAAATTAGCCAAGTTGGTTTTTACAGTGCCGCCCAGAGAATTATTCAGGGAGTAATGATTGTCATGAGTTTAATTTCTTTGAGTTTTTTCCCTGCTCTTTCTCGTGCTTTCAAAGAATCTAAAGAAGAATTTCAAAAAATTTGGAAAAATTTACAAAAAATAATGATTGTTCTGGCTTTCCCCTTAGTTTTTGGTGGCTTTCTTTTGGCCAAAAAAATTATTTTTTCTTTTTATGGACCCCATTTTTCTCCTGCTATTTTGTCTTTCAAAATTCTTATTTTTATGCTCGGCATTATTTTCCTTTACAATCCCTTCAGATGGGCTCTCATTTGTGCTAATCAGCAAAGAAAGTTATTTTTTTCCTTTTTGATTGGAGCTATTTTTAGTTTAATTGGTAATCTAATTTTCATTCCAAAATATTCTCTTTATGGAGCTTCTTTTGTGGCTGTTTTTACCCATTTTTGCATTTTTCTCTTTGTTTTGTATTTTTCTCTCAAATTTACTCCTATAAAACCCTTTGATTTTGAAACTTTTTTTGTTTTTCTTTCTTCTTTAACCTCTAGCATTTTCATGTATTTGATTTTAAAATCTTTCTTTGTTAAATTTAACTTAATTTTTGTCGTTTTTTTGGGAGCTCTCTTTTATTTTTCATTTCTTTTTATTTTTTTTAAAATTAAAAATCTATGGAGAAAAAGCCAAATTTGATTTTAATTACCATTGATGATTTAAGAGCTGATTTTGTTGGTTTTTTAAATTCTCAAAAAAATATCACCCCCAATTTGAACAAATTAGCCAAAGAAAGTTTGATTTTTAAAAATGCTTTTTCTGTCGGCCCCATGACTCCCCATTCTTTCCCTGCCATTTTAACTTCAACTTATCCTTTAGATTTTCAAGGTCCCAAAAAAATTGAAAGGCCAAGAATTTTAATTTCTGAAGTTTTTCAGAATCAAGGTTACGTTACAGCTGCTTTCCATTCCAATCCCTATTTATCTGGTTTTTTTGGTTACGATAAAGGTTGGGATTATTTTGAATATTTAAGATTGGAAGGAAAAAGAAATAAGATTTTAGAAGATTTTAAGAGTTTTTTAGAAAAAATGAGCAAAAAACTGGCAAATTGGAACCCAAAATTTGTTTTTCAAATTAGATATCTTTTTTATAAATTGGGAATTTGGAAACCTTTTAAAAAAATTTTAGCTTTTGAAATTAACAAATTGTTAAAAGAATTTCTTTTAGCAAACAAAAATTCAAAAAAGCCATTTTTTGTCTGGGTTCACTACATGGACGTTCACTATCCCTTCATGTTCTTTGAACATTATTTTAAAGATTTACCCCTTTCCCTTTCAGATTTGATCGCTCGTTCCCTTCCCACTTTTTTAACAAGGAGAGAATCTCTTTCTCTACCTTTGAAAAAATTTGCTTTTCAAAACATGAATTTGGTGAAAAGAGCTTATGAAGACGGAATAAGATATCTTGACCTTCAAATTGGAAGTTTAATTGATTTTTTGAAAAAAGAAAATCTTTTTGAAAATACCATCATTTGTTTAACTTCAGACCATGGCGAAGAGTTTTTAGAACATGGAGGAGCAAACCACGATGCTAAACTTTATCAAGAACTTTTAAAAGTCCCTCTTTTAATTAAATTTCCAAAAGGAGAAAAAAGAGGAATTTTTGAAGAAAAAGTTTCTTTAATAGATTTAGCTCCCACTCTTTGTGATCTTGTTAAAATAAAAGCCCCTCCTTCTTTTAAAGGGAAAAATTTTTTCAAAGAAAAAAGAAAAATTATTTTCCATCAGACAGGAGAAAACAAAAAAGAAAAAAACAGAGAACTTGCTTTTCTGAACATTGAAAATTTAAATCAATGTAAAATAGCTGTTCAATTTGAAAACTTCAAATACATTTTAGATTTTGGTAAAAAAAGAGAAGAACTTTACGATCTAGAAAAAGATCCAAAAGAAAAAGAAAATATTATTTCAAAAAGAAAAGATGTTGCTCTGAAAGCAAAGGAATTAATAGAAAAATTTTTAAGAGAAAATCCTCCTTTAAAAATAAAATGCTAACTATCTTTACTATCCCTAGAGCATTTGAAGGAGAATTTGAAATCATTCAAAAAAACGCCCTTTTGAGTTGGTCAAAACTAAAACCAAAACCAGAAATCATTCTTTTTGGAAATGAAAAGGGGACAAGAGAAATGGCAATGAAAATTGGAGCAAAGCATATTCCTGAAATAAAAAGAAACGAATTTGGCACACCTATTTTGGGCTGGGCTTTTAACAAAACAAAAGAAATAGCTTCCCATTATTTGATGGGAGAAATTTCAGGAGATATTATTTTAACCCAGGATTTTATTGAAGCTTTAAAAAATATCAAATTGAAAAAATTTCTCATGGTAGGACAAAGATGGGAGCTAAAAGTAAGAGAAGAAATAGATTTTGAAGATCCAAATTGGCAAGAAAAATTGAAAGAAAGGGTTTTAAAAGAAGGAAAATTGCAAAGTCCTTCAGCTATAGATTATTTTATTTTTCCAAAAGATTTTTTGAAAGAATTTCCTCCTTTTATCGTTGGTTCTCCAGGCTGGGATAATTGGCTAATTTTCAAAGCAAAAGAACTTAAAGTTCCCGTTATAGATACAAGCAAAATTGTTTTAGCTGTCCATCAAACTCACGGAAGGCCAAGAAAAAAAGAGAAATTTTTTGAAGAAGAGAAAAAAATAAATTTGAAATTGGCCGGGGGGTTTTCGAGAATGTGCACTCTTAGAGATGCAGATTTTGTTATGGAAAAAAGTGGCATTTTAAAAAGACCTCCTTTTCCCAGAAGGATTTTTTCTCTTTTGTCAAGATTTTATCCCTGGCAGATTTTGTTGGGTTTAAAAAGAAAAATTCAATACTTTTTCATTCCATGGTAAAACTTTTGAAAAAAGGAATTTTAGAAATAAAGAACAATTGGAGAAAGAAAGAATGGTACAAATACAGACTTCCAAGTTTAATTGTAAGAGCCATTTTCCATTTTCTTCCTTTAAAAAATGATGGGGTTTTTATTATGGAAGAAGATTGGGACAATTTAATCATTTTGGATGCTTGCAGGTACGATCTTTTTTTAGAAACAAATTGGATAGAAGGAAAATTGGAAAAGAAAATTTCAAGAGGATCTCACACTTGGATGTTCATGAGAGAAAATTTCAAAAAAGTTTATTTAGATACAATTTATATTTCTGCCAATCCTTTCATTTGGACAAAAAAAGATGCTTTTTACAAAATTTTTTATGTAGCGCCAAAAGAAGAAATTGAAAAATATGGTACCGTTTTGCCAGAAACTGTCGCTGCAAAAGCAAAAGAAATAAACAAAAAATATCCTCACAAAAGGCTTATTGTTCATTTTGATCAACCCCATTATCCTTTCATTGGGAAAGTAAAAATTCCAAATTTGCCTCAAAAAAATTACAACCCCTTTTATCTTTTAGCTGAAAAGAAAATCGAAAAAGAAACTCTTTGGCAAGCTTACAAAAGCAATTTAGAAAGGGTACTTTTTGTCGTTGAAAAATTGTTAAAAGAATTTCAAGGAAAAACAATCATCACTTCAGACCATGGAGAATCGTTTGGCGATTTTGCCAAGCCCTTTCCCATCAGAATTTGGGGACATTCTGGTCCAAGAATCAAATCTTTGATTGAAATTCCTTGGTTAGTCATTGAGAAATTTCCGAGAAAAAAAATTAAAAAAGAAGAAAGGTCAGAAATGACAAAAATGGATGAAAAAGAAATTAGAAGACATCTTAAAGCCTTGGGCTACTTTTGAAAAAGAAACTCTCATTTTGATTTTGTTAGCTGGTGCCATTTTCTTTACTCCCCGTTTCAGAATCTGCTATCTTCCAGGCAACAGACCTCTAGATATTAGGATAGAAGATATTTTGCTTTTAATTTTTGGTTTTTTTTGGTTTTTTTCTTTTCCTTTCAAAAAAGAAAAACCTCCCTTCTTTCTTCCCATTTTAGTTTTAGCTGGCATTGGCGCTTTCAGCACTTTCTCTAACATCCTTTTGGGAAATCTCATCCCCATTAAAGCGTTTTTTTATCTTCTGAAAGAACTAGAATATTTCTTCCTTTATTTTTTTGTCTACTTTCATTTAAAAAACAAAAAAGCCATTTTCACGCTCTTTAATTTTTGGTCTTTTTTTGGTCTTTTCAATTTATCTTATTTGCTTTTTCAGATTTTAAACAAAACTCCTTTTGGAGAATATAGAAGAGGGGTTCATTATCTTTCTGCCATTGGAGAAAGTGGTATTTTCCCTCTTTCTGGCTTTTTCTTAATTTCCTTTCTCTATCTTTTTTCTTATTTTATTTTCTTTTTTCCCAAATTGAAAAAAAGAGAAAAAATCATTCATTTTCTTTCTCTTTTTGGTTTTGTCCTGGGCATTTTGGGTTTAATGAGAAGAAATGCTTTCTTTGCTTTCTTTGTTTGTTCCTTTCTTTTGTTTTTAATTTATTTTTTAAAAAGAAAAAATTTGAAAAAAACTTTAACTTTTGCCTTTCTTTTAATTTCAATTTCCCTTTTTTCTCTTTTTCTTTTGTGGTACCAAAAAATTTCTTTTAGAGAAGAATTTGTTAAAAAAGAAATAATCGATTGGGAAATGGAAGAGAGGTTAAATCTTTGGAAAAGATTAATCAAAAAGCCAATTTTTGGAGGGATTTTCCATTTTCTCTTTGGCTTTGGAAAATCTTTTTACGAAGAACCTCATAATCAATACGTAAGAAACTTTTTAGAAATTGGTATTTTGGGAACTGCAATTTTTTTCTTTTTTATCTTTTCCATTCTAAAGAAACTGTGGCAAAAACTAAAAAAAGCTCAAAATTCTCTCGATCTCTCTCTCTTGACAGGTGCTTTTCTCAGCACTTTGGCTCTTCTCTTTCTTTCCATTTTCGCCGATGCCTTTGTAGTCGTAAAAATAAACGAAACTTTTTGGTTTTTTATGGCTTTGACTACAGCTAAATTAAAATTTAAAAACAATGAAGAAAATTGAAAAAATTTTTCTGTTTTTGTTAGCGACTTTTATTGCTCTTTCTCCCAGTTTTTCTGCAGGAAAAATTGAGGGAGGGAAAATTATTGAAATTAGAGGAGAAGATATTCTTTTGGTAGTTTTCATTCCCCTTTGGTTTTTCCAAATAATTTTTTCAAAAGAGAAAATAGAGAGAAAACCTCTCTTTTTTCCAATTATAATTTGGGTTATTTTGGGGATTTTTTCTACTGTTTTTAATATAATTTTAGGAAGATTGAATTTTTTTCGGGGTTTATTTTACTCTCTCAAAGAAATTGAAATTTTCTTAATTTATTTTTTTGTCGTTTCTTGTTTAAAAGATAAAAAAGAAATTAAAAATTTAGTTTATCTTTGGTTTGTTTTGGGCGCTTTCAATTTAAGCTACGTTCTCTATCAAATTTTTACTCAGACAAAAAAAGGAGAATACGGAGTGGCAGCCATTTGCGAAAAAGGAGTTTTTCCCACAGGACTTTTCTTTTTACTTCTCTTTATTTTCTTTTATAATCATTTTGTCTATTATTTCTCCAACAAAAAAATATCTTTTTCAAAAAAGAGTTTTTTATTTTTAATTTCTACTTTACCTGCCCTTGCAGTTTTTACTTCAGCTTCCAGGAGTAATTCTTTAGCTTTGTTTTTATCTTTCATTTCAATTTTGTTTTTAGCTTTCTTTAAAGAAAGAAAAAAGAAAGTTTTTATTTTGTTTTTGATAACTTTCCCCTTGCTCTATTTTTATTTTCGTTTTTCTTTAACTCCCTTTCCCAGTTCAAGAAGAATTAGCGACCTAACAAATCCCAAAAAACTAATTTATGGGCTAAAAAAAGGAAGATTGGAGACAGCAATCAAACCTGAATTTGAAAGAGCTATTTTACACCCTTCTTTAATTGGATTTGGAAAAGGTTTTGTTCAAGAAGCTCACAATCAGTTTTTAAGAAATTTTATTGAAACAGGATTTTTGGGATCTTTGGCCTTTTTATTTTTGATCTTTGCTATAATAAAAAAGGCCTGGCAAAAATTCAAAAAAGAGGAAGATTCAATTTCAATTTCTCTTTCTTCAAATCTCTTGGTAGCTATTTTCACCCTTCTCTTTCTTTCTCTTGTTACTGAGGCTTTTTTGGTCGTAAAACCTGCTGAGGTTTTTTGGTTTTTTGTCGCTTTAACTTTCGCTAATTATTAAAAGCATGAAACCTTTTGTTACTGTCATTGTTCCTTGCAGAAATGAAGAAAGATTCATTGCTTCTTGCTTAGATTCGATCGTTAAACAAGATTATCCAAAAGAAAGATTGGAAGTTTTTGTCGTCGATGGAATGTCAGAAGATAAAACGAGAGAGATCATAAAAGAATTTGAAAAAAATTATCCTTTTTTAAAACTTTTGGAGAATCCAAAAAAAATTACTCCAGCTGCCCTCAATATTGGAATTAAAAGAGCAAAAGGAGAGATCATCATTAAAATGGATGCTCATAGCGTCTATCCTAAAGATTATATTTCAAAATGTGTCAAGCACTTGGAAGAATCTGGAGCAGATAATGTTGGGGGAATATTAAAGAGTATTCCCTCAAAAAATACTCTTTTTGCCAAATCAATTGCCATTTGCCTTTCCCATCCTTTTGGTTCTGGAAGGTCCTTTTTTAGAGTGGGAACAAAGTTTTCCAAAACTGTAGATACAGTAGCCTTTGGTTGCTACAGGAAATCTGTTTTTGAAAAAATAGGACTTTTCGATGAAAGAATGGCAAAAATTGAAGATTATGAGTTTAATTTAAGATTGAGAAGAGCAGGAGGAAAAATTATTCTTTTTCCAGATATTGTAGCTTTTTATTACCCTTCTTCAAGCAATTTAAAAGATTTTTTCTGGCATAATTTCCAAGACGGGATTTGGATCACTTACCCTTGGAAATTCATTAAAATGCCCCTTCTCATTCGCCACTACATTCCTCTTCTTTTCGTTCTTGCTTTTCCTTTAAGTTTTTTTCCTTATTTTTTACTTTCTTTTCTCTTTTCTCTTCAAATTGCCTTAAAAGAAAAAGACATAAAATATCTCTTCTCTATGCCTCTCACATTCTTTTGCAGGCATTTTGGATATGGTTTAGGTTCTCTTTGGGGAATAATAAAAATTTTTAAATGATGGAAGAGAGAAAAAGAGAGGAAATTGAATACTACGAGAGAAAAGCTTCAGAATGGACAAAAGAAGGAAAATGGGAAACAGATTTTGAAGGCTTTGAACCTTTAGCTTTAGAAAGTTTTAGGTTTTGCTATCAACTTTTAGCTAAAAATTGCCAAGGAAAGATCGTTTTAGATTATGGATGCGGAAATGGCATTCATTCTGTAGCCATAGCAAAAATGGGAGCTAAAAAAGTGATTGGCATTGATCTTTCTGAAAAATCTTTAGAAATTGCCAAAGAAAGAACAAAGAGAGAAAATTTAGAAGGCAAAGTTGAATTTTTAAAAGAAGATTGTGAAAAAATGAAATTTGAAGACAATTTTTTTGATATCGTTTTTGATGGTCAAACTTTCTCTTCTTTGGATTTAAAAAAAGCTCTCCCTGAAATGGCTAGGGTTTTAAAACTTGGCGGATTAGTTATTGGCATTGAAACTTTAGGTCACAATCCCATTTTAAATTTAAAAAGAAAAATAAATGTCCTTTTGGGAAAAAGAACGAAATGGGCAACTGGCCATATTTTTAAATTAGAGGATCTCAAAGAGGTAAAAAAGTATTTCAAAATAGAAAAAATTTATTTTTTCCATTTGATTTCTTGGTTAGCTTTTCCTTTTTTAAAATTTCCTTTTGGGAAAACTTTTTTGAAAATCCTTGAAAAAATAGACCACCTTCTTTTGAAAATTCCCTTTTTAAAAAAATATTCTTTCAAAATTGTTTTTCTTTTTAAAAAATAAGCCCTCAAAAAAATGAGGGTAGATTTTAGAACTTAATCGCTATCGCGGAAGCCTCCGGAAATTTTATATGGGTGAAAGTTCTTTTTCGTTGAATTTTTCTTGTATTTTCTAAGATTTGTCTTAACCCTCCTTCTTCAAAGTCTTGTATTATTTGTTTTTTTATTTTGGCAATTTTGTTAAAGGTTAAGAAGCCATCCGTGAACAAAAGTAAATATCTAACTTTCCTTCGCAGAATGACAAGTTTTTGAGCTATACCTAGGTTCAACCTTCCATTGAGTACAGCAATTTTTGCATTAAAGTCTTTTTTTCTTCTTTCTTTCAGAAAGGGAAGATATGCTTGCCATGCTGTTTTTGGATCACCAAATAACCTTAGGAGTTGAGGAAAAAGGGTACGATGTCCCCATTTTTCATGTTCGAATGCTTGGTTTTTGGTATGCAGTATTACATTATCCAGAGTTTTGATGAGAGCAATGCAGTCTCCACCCTGGATTATTCTAATAATTTCTGATGATACATCAGCAAAAACAAAGGTTGCGCCTCCTAATTCTCCTTGGTCCTGCAAAGAAATTCCTTTCCTTCGATGGAGCTCGGCCACTGCATTATTAGCCATTATTAAAACGTTTTCTAAACTTTCTTTCTTTGAAGAATTATAAAATATCCTCAATATAATATCTTTTATTTCTTCTCCACGAATTTTAGGTGTTTGTCCTGGTACATAGGGACTCCCAAAACAATCAATGAGTCC
>CAYSYN010000006.1:0-12168 GCA_964435445.1 uncultured Candidatus Saccharibacteria bacterium | reverse complement strand
TTCTTATTTTCTCTGTCAAAAGGGCAATTTGCACTTCGGGGGAACCCGTATCTTTATCGTGAAGTTTGTATTTTTTAATAATTTCTTCTTTCTTCTCTTTTGTCAAAGCCATATTTTATTTTACTTCGAAAATAAAAAAATCTCAAATTAAAAGTGCCCCCGGTAGGATTCGAACCTACGACCTTGCGCTTAAGAGGCGCCTGCTCTACCAACTGAGCTACGGGGGCATCAAAGATTTAATATCAAAGAAATTAAAGAACCTGCTAAAAAAACAATAGCTAATCCCAAAATCGAACCTATAATTGCTTTTTTACCACTTTCTATTTTTCCAGGATCTCCCGCAGCTGCCATGATTTGAAAACCACCCAAAGCGACGCCAAACATGAACGCAACCTGAGCAAGACAATTGGCAATGAATTTTATGAGGTTGCAAATTAGCGTCTTCAATTCATTTAGGCCACATCCTTCAGGAGGACAATCTGGTACCAATTTCACGTTGCATTGAAAGAAAGAAAAACCAAAATCACATTTCCATTTTTTTATTCCCCCTCCACCACCTTCATCAATTCTAGCTTCTATTTGAAAGGGAAGAATAAATGATAAAACAACAAATAAGCTTACCAAAACATAAACTGCTTTTCTCATGAGCCTCCGGCAGGATTTGAACCTGCAACCTCCTGGTCCGAAGCCAGGCGCTCTCTCCAGTTGAGCTACGGAGGCGCGTGCCACCGGCACCTTGCATGACCTGCTGTTTTTGTTTGCAATTTGAGGACTTCAATAAAAATTTTAACGAAAAAATTGGAAAAAGGCAATTTTTAGGTTAAAATCTGAGAATGGAAATTCCACGAGAAGTAAAAAAAGTTTTAGAAAAATTAAAAAACTCAGGTTTTGAGGCTTACATTGTAGGAGGTTGCGTAAGAGATTTTTTGAGAAAAACTAAACCTCGAGATTGGGATATTACAACGAACGCAAAACCCAAAGAGATAATGGCTCTTTTTCCAAAAAGCTTTTACGAAAATAGATTTTTTACCGTAACTGTTTTGACAAAAAGCAAAGATCCTACTTTAAAAGAAATAGAAATTACCACTTTTAGAAAAGAAGCAAAATACACAGATAAGCGTCATCCAGATTTCATCGAATTTGCCAAAACTTTAGAGGAAGATTTAAAAAGAAGAGATTTTACAATAAATGCCATGGCCTTAGATGTTAAAGATTCAGAACTTGAAATTATCGATTTGTTTTCTGGAAGAGAAGATTTAAAAAACAAAATCATTAGAGCTGTGGGCAATCCAAGAGAAAGATTTGCTGAGGATGCCTTAAGAATGCTGAGAGCTGTCAGATTTGCTGTCACTTTAGGCGAAGGATGGAAAATAGAAAAGAAAACAAAGGAAGCTATAAAGAAAAATGCTCATTTAATTTCTTTTATTTCAAAAGAAAGAATTAGAGACGAATTTTTGAAGATTATAATGTCAAAAGAAGCTGCCAGGGGTATTGAACTTTTGAGAGAACTTTCTCTTTTGAAATATTTTCTGCCAGAATTGGAAGAAGGTTATGGGGTTACCCAAAACAAACACCATATCTACACTTGCTGGGAACATTATTTGAGATCTTTAGATTTCGCTGCCAAAAAAAATTTCAATAAATATGTAAGATTGGCTGCTTTATTTCACGATATTGGAAAGCCAAGAACAAAAAGAGGAGAAGGACCAGATGCTACTTTTTATGGCCATGAAGTAGTAGGGGCGAGAATGACAGAAAAGATATTGAGGAGGTTAAAATTTCCAAAAAAAGACATTGAAAAAATTGTCAAATTAGTTAGATATCATCTTTTCTATTACAACCCAGGAGAAGTAGGAGAAAGTTCAGTAAGAAGGCTTCTAAGAAAAGTGGGAAAAGAAAACATTGAGGAATTAATTCAAGTGAGGATGGCAGACAGAATAGGATCAGGTTGCAAAAAAGCTGAACCCTACAAACTGAGACATTTCAGGTATATGATTGAAAAAGTTTCTCAAGATCCAATTTCTACTAAGATGTTAAAAGTTGATGGAAACGATGTCATGAGAATTTTGAAAATTTCACCTGGGCCAAAAGTGGGAAAAATTTTAAACATTTTGTTAGCAAAAGTTCTTGAAGATCCAAAACAAAACAAAAGAGAAATTTTGGAAAAAGAGATTGAAAAATTTAAAGAACTTTCTAATGAAGAAATAGAAAAATTAGCGAAAAAAGCTAAAGAATATATAGAAAAAATTGAACAAAAAAGAGACGAAATGACAAAAAGAAAATACTGGATCACTTAATTTTCCTTTAGGAAAGGGGTACAGCAAAATTTTCGTAGCAAATAGCGAAGAAAATTTTGCGCCAGAGGGGAAAACCTTGGTTTTCCCCTGGGGAGCCGAGCAAAGCGAAAGTTTTGCGAGGCGACAAGGCGGGGTGTAGTATAAAGGTAGTACGCTGGCTTCGGGTGCCAGAGGTTCGGGTTCAATTCCCGACACCCCGAAAATTAAAGAACAAATAAAAGGTCGCCAAACAAAAATTTTCAAAGTATGCGTTTAGAAAACAAAGTAGCCATCATTACCGGAGCAGGTTCTGGGATCGGGAGAGCAACTGCCTTAGCTTTTGCTAAAGAAGGAGCAAAAATAGTTGTTGCTGATATTTCAGAAGAAGGGGGAAAAGAAACAGTAAAGGAAATAGAAAATCAAGGAGGAGAGGCAATTTTCGTTAAAACTGATGTCTCAAAAGCAGAGGATATAGAAAAAATGAAAAATGCATGTTTGGAAAGATTTGGCAAAATTGACATTTTGGTTAACAACGCAGGAATTTTGAAATTTTCTCCCTTTCACGAAATTTCAGAAGAAGATTGGGATAGAATGATTGATGTTAATTTAAAAAGTGTTTTCCTCTGCTCAAAAGCAGTCATTCCAGAAATGCTAAAGCAAGGAAAAGGGAAAATTATTAACGTCGCTTCAATTGCTGGTTTCGTTGGATTTGATAAAATCTCTCACTATTGTGCTTCAAAAGGAGGAATTATTGCCTTAACAAAAGCGATGGCTTTAGAATATGCCCCAAAGAAAATCAATGTCAATTGCGTTGCTCCTGGAGTGATTAAAACAAAAATGACAGAACCTATGTTATCTGACTCCCAAACGAAAAAATTTTTAGAAGAAAATACTCTTTATCCTCGTTTGGGAGAACCAGAAGATATAGCTTCAGCCATGGTTTATTTGGCTTCTGACGAATCAGATTATGTTAACGGTGAAGTTTTGGTTGTTGATGGAGGATGGACAGTAAAATAGTTGTTAGTAGTTGGTTTTTAGTAGTGTTAGTTAACATATGAGGCCTCCATGCGAGCGGAGCGAGCATGGAGAAAGCGACCGCACGGCGAACGTAGCTTCCCTCAACCACGTTTAGTGGTTGAGCTGGTGCGTGTGAGCCGTAGCGGGCGCGCGGGCCTGTAGTTTAACGGGAAAACACCCCTCTCGCTCAGGGGAGATGTGGGTTCAATTCCCACCAGGTCCAAATAACACATTTCGTGCGATCGCACAAATTGTGTAATCAAATGGGGTTGAGAAATTTGGGGAAAGTTGGAGAAAAACTTGCAGAGAATTTTCTTAAAAAGAAGGGTTTTGAAATTTTAGATAAAAATTATAAATTCCAAATACCAGGTGATTTGCAAAGAGGAGAGATTGATATTGTGGCAAAAAAAGGAAAGACAATTCATTTTGTTGAAGTGAAAACATTGAAAAATCCAAAAATAGAAATTTTACCAGAAGAGAAAATAAATTTTTCCAAAAAGAGAAAATTGATATTTTCTGCTGAAAGTTGGCTAATAAAAAATAAAATTCCTTTAGATACAAAATGGCAAATTGATGTTATCTCAATTGAAATTAAAAACAAAAGAATTAAAATTTCTCACTTTGAAAATGCAATTGAAGATTTAAGAGAGAGATAAATTCTTTGGATAGCGGTCAAATTTGAGAAAATAGCCAAAAGGATTAAAGGATAAATAACAAAATCTATTTTGAAAATTCCCAAAAAGAGAGCCAAAGAAATCAAAATTATTCTTTCTGCTCTTCCAAAAAATCCTTTTTTCAATTCTTCTTTGACTATTTCTTTTTCTTTGGCGGCAGCTTTTGCATAAGTTGTGACCAAAGAACCAAAAAGAGAGAGGAAAATCCAAATTTTTGGTTCCAAAAAAATTTTTGGTAAAGGCAAAAACAAAAAACCTAACAAAATTATTCCTTCTACATATCTGTCACAGATTGTATCCAAATAAGCTCCTGTTTTTGTTACTCTGTTTTTGTATCTTGCCACTGCCCCATCTATAAAATCGAAAAAACCAGCTAGCAAAAAAAGAAAAAGGGCAAAGGCAAAGTTTTTGCTTGCAAGAAAAAGAAAAGAAAAAATAGCGCAAAAAACAGAATTTAAAGTATACTGATTTGGACTTGGTCCCAATTTAGCAAAGATTTTTGCCAAAAACTTTTCAATTTTTTTAAATTTTTCTCTTTTTTCTGCAAGCATTTAAGATTTTGGCAAAATTTCTTCTTGAATGATCAAAAATTTTTTCAAAAAAGGAAGCCTCCTTTCCTCTAATTTTTCCCTCTTTATTCTTTATCTTTTTTAAAATTTCATTTTCTGTCAAATTTTCACCCTCAATTTCTAAAAAAACTTTTCCCAAAAAATTTGGAAAATGAGCGTCAGAGCCGACAGTAAAAGGTAGGCTGTATTTTTTTGCTAAATCCATTGCTCTTTTGTTTCCCCAAAAAGTAGAAGCATTTAAAACTTCAATAGCATCAATTTCCTTTAAAATTTCCTTTAAATTTCCTTTAAAATTTTCTGGAAAAGAAAAGGGATGGGGCAAAATGACAAATCCTCCTTGCTCTTTGATCTTTTTAATTGTTTCTTTGGCAGACAAAAAAGGAGGAATTTTTTCTTTAATATTTAAAGCTAAAATATCTCCTTCTCTTGTTTTGATTTCACTTCCTAAAATAATCAAAATTGGTTTTCCTTTAGCATATTCTTTAGCTCTTTTTGCTCCTTCAATTTCATTGTGGTCTGTAATGGCTAAACAATTTAAACCAACTTCTATTGCTCTGTCTACCATCTCTTCTGGAGAGGCTAAACTGTCATAGGAGAAAAAAGTGTGACAATGAAAATCACATTTCATTGCTTGAGTTTAGCATTTTTTGTTGCTAATTTAAAAAATGCTAAATTTCATTTTATCTTCCCTTTATTTTTTCTTGCCAGCTTATTTTGCCAACATGGTTCCTCCTTTAATAAAAAAGGTAAAATCTTTAGAATTTTTGGGCAAACCTGTTGATTTTGGGAAAAAATTTTTAAAAAAACCAATTTTCGGTTCGCACAAAACTTGGCGAGGCGTAATTTTTTCTTTTTTAGTTGGCTTTTTAACTGCTCTCTTTCAAAAATTTTTGTACCAATTTCCTTTCTTTAAAAAAATTTCTCTTTTGGATTATTCCCAAATTAACATTTTTTTGTTTGGAGCCTTAATTTCTCTAGGCCAAATTTTAGGAGATTTATCTTTCTCTTTCATCAAAAGAAGAATTGGTCTAAAACCTGGAGCTCCTTTTTTACCTTTTGACCAAACAAACTATGTAATAGGTTGTTTTCTTCTTTTGCAACCTTTTTTTCATTTGAAAATCGAAGTTTGGGTTTTCCTCTTTTTTGCCACTTTCTTTTTACACATTATCGTCAATCGCCTAGGTTATGAATTGAAATTGCATTCTGCCAAATGGTAAGATAAGAAAATGCCGATTTTAATTTCTTTCCAAGATATCCCCCACCAAATTCTCTTTGCTAGTTTTACTTTACTTTTCGGTATTTTAATAGCTAAATTCTTTGAAAGACTGGTTTTGAGGGTTTTCGAAAAACTTAGATTAAAAAGTGTCTTAAAGAGAGTAGGAGGGGAAGAATTAGCTAAGGCAATTAGTGAAAGATTTGATGTATTAGACTTCATTGCTCAACTTATCAAATGGTTTTTCATTTTCTTTACATTCATGGTGGCTTTCGAAATTTTAAATTTGCAAAAAGTAAGCAATTTCTTTGAATCTATCGTTAACTATTATCCCAACATTTTCATTGCCATTCTAATCTTTCTTACTTCTCTCTATTTGCTAGATTTTTCAAAGAAAATTTTTGTGGGAACTTTAGAAAAAGAAAAAATTTCTTTCACCCCCCTTTTGGGAAAAGGATTTTCCTTTTTTATTTGGACAATAACCATTTTGGCCATTTTATATCAATTAAAAATTGTCCCTGAACTGATCCTTTCTGTTTTTATTGGATTTGTAGCCATTGTTTCTTTGGCTTTGGGCATTTCTTTTGGTTTGGGAGGAAAAAACTTAGCTGAAAAAATTTTAAAAGACCTTTCAGAAAAACTTAAAAAATGAAAAAAATTTCTCAAAATCATTTAAAGGAAATGTTTTTGAAAGCTTTTGAATTTGTGGAGAAAGAAAAAGAAGAAATTAACAAAATCAACGTTTTTCCAGTGCCTGACCAAGATACAGGAACGAATTTGGCAAAAACTTTAGAGGGAATAAAAAAGGCAATAGAGAAAAGAGAATTTCAGAATGTCAAAGAAATCTCAGAAACAATTTTGGAAGCAGCTTTAATTTCAGCTCAAGGAAATGCTGGCGTTATTTTTGCTGGATTTTTAACAGGCTTTTTGCCAAAACTAACCAAAAACCCTATTGGAACCAAAGATTTGGCTGAAGCTTTTTTGGAAGGGAAAAAGAGAGCTTGGCAATCAATAATGAATCCAAAAGAAGGTACAATTTTAGATGCTATCGATGCTGCTACTATCACTTTTGAAAAAGAGGCTCAAAGAGAAGAGAACATTGTTAAAATTCTCCAAAAAGCAATGGAAAAAACAAAAGAAGCTGTCCTGTCCACGAGAGAAAAAATGGAGATTTTAAAAAAAGCTAACGTTGTTGATGCTGGAGCTTTGGGATTTTTGATTATTTTGGAAGGATATTTGAAAGCTCTTCAACCTTCAAAAGAAAGAGAGAAAGAGAAAGAGAAACCATCAGAAACAATAAAAAAATTTGTTCAAGTTTTGAGAAACAGGTACGAAATTGTTGCTCTTTTGGAAAGAGTAAAATTTCCAGAGAAGGAAATAAGAGAAAAGTTAAAAAAACTTGGAAATTGCTTAGACATTATATCTTTTGGGGGGAAAACAAAAATCCACATCCATACAGATTTTCCAGATGAAGTGAGAGATAAAATAGCAAAGATGGGAAAAATTTTAGATCTGAAAATTCAAGATATGGCAAAGGAAATTTCAGGGGAGGATTCTGTAAAAACTGTTTCTGTTGGCATTGTTGTTGAAGGAAATGTTGTTTGCTTGCCAGAAAAAATTAAAGAGAGATATCAAATTGAAACTGTTCAAGCTCCAGTTTCTTGGCCAGAAGGGGAAAAAATACCAGGAAAAAATATCTATCAAAAAATGAGAGAGATGGAAAAATTTGGCATTAAAAATTTTCCCAAAACGTCCCAACCTCCCCCAAAAGCCTATCTTGAAACTTTCAAAAAACAATTGGAAAAATTTGAAAAAGTTCTTTGTATAACCATCTCTTCAAAACTTTCAGGTTGTTTCAATTCTGCTTTTCAGGCAAAAAATGCTTTGCCAGAAAAAGAAAGAAAAAGAGTTTTCATTTTCGACACTCTTCATGCTGCAGCAAGCCAAGCTCTTTTTGTTTTGAGGGCCATTGAGTTAATTCAAGAAAAAAGAGAAATAGAAGAAATCATTTTCAAATTGAAAAAATTAATTCCCAAAACTCATCTTTTTCTTCTTTTTGAAAGTCCAAAATGGATTGTTGCTGGGGGAAGATTGTCAAAAAGAAAGGGAAAATGGATAGAAAGAATGGAAAAATTGGGATTTTATCCTTTAATTACAATCAAAGAAGGAGTTTTAAAATCTGGAGGAATTGTTCTAGCAAAGAGCGAAGCTGAAGCTCTTTTCAAAAAAATAAAAAAAGAGAGCAAAAAAGAAAGAAAAGAAGGAAAGTTAATTAGAGCTATCATTCAGCATGCAGACAATGAGATTGAAGCTAAAAAATTAAAAAAACTTTTGAAAGAAATTGGGATTGAAGTTTCTTTTTTGAGTGTAGCTTCCCCTGTCATTGGAGCCCACACAGGTCCCGGAACATTAATTTGTGGCTTTCAGCCAGTAGAATAATATGGAAAAAAAAGAAAAAATTGGTATTGTTGCTGATGAAGGAGGAGATTTGCCAAGATATTTTGTTGAAAAATATCAAGTTTCGATTGTTCCCTTTAAAGTTGATTTTGGAGAAATGAAAAATTTGAAAGGGAATATTTATCAAAAAATTAAAGAAGCAGAAAAAAGGGGCCTGAGTCCTTTTGCGAAAACTTCCCAACCTTCTGTTGGAGATTTCTTGAAAGCTTTTAAAGAAAAATTGAGAAAATTTGAAAAAGTAATTTGTATCACTATTACTTCAAAACATTCTGGAACTTTCAATTCAGCTCTTTTTGCTAAAAATTTATTGGGAGAAAATTTTAAAGAAAAAGTTCATGTGATAGATAGTTTGAGTGGAAGCGGAGGAGAAGGTTTGATAATTTTAAAAGCAGCCTCTTTGATCAAAAGAGAATTCAGCCTAGAAAAAATCCTAGAGAAGCTAAGGGAATCTGTTAAAAGAACAAGTTTAATTTTTATTTTGAAAAATCCAAAATGGTTGAAGAGCTCGGGAAGAATTCCTCCTATTCTAGTAAAGATTTTGGAAAAATTTCAAAAGATTGGAATAATACCTTTTTTGGGAATAAAAAAAGGAAAAATAAGATTTTTGGGGATTAAAAAAGGAAAAAATGATATTGCCACTTTTCTCTTCAAAGAGTTTTTAAACAGAATCTCAAGGCTTAAAGAAGAAAAAATAATAAAAGTTGCTATTACCCACGCTGACAATTTAAAAGAAGCTAAAAAATTGAAAGAGATGATAGAAAAAATAAAAAATTGTAAAATTTGCTTTGTAAATTTAATTGGCGAAGTTTTAGGGACCATTGCAGGTCCCGGAGCTTTAGCTCTATCTTGGCAATATGATTAAACACGTAGCTTTAATTCCAGATGGAAATAGAAGATGGGCAAAAAAAAGAGGGCTTTTTCCTTGGCAAGGGCACATTGAAGGAGCAAAAAATTTAGAAAGGATTTTAGAGAAAGCTTGGGAAATGGAAATTCCCTATTTTACTTTTTGGGGCTCTTCTTTAGATAACATTTTGAAAAGATCAAAAAAAGAAGTAAAAACATTTTTCTCGCTTTACAAAAAATATTTCAAAAAGCTTTTGAAAGAAAATAAAATTTTTGAAGGAAAAGTAAAAGTAAATGTGTTTGGAAGATGGAAAAAACTTTTTCCAAAAGAAGTAAAAAAGATTATTTTTGAGATCATAAAAAGGACAAAAAATCACAACAAAAAATTTTTAACTTTTTTGTTAGCTTACAATGGAACAGATGAAATGTTAGAGGCAATAGAGAAAATAAAAAAGAAAAAAATAAAAAAAATTGATGAGAAAACTCTGCTGGAAAATCTTTGGACAGGAAATTTACCACCTGTAGATTTGGTAATTAGAACAGGATGTGAAGGAGATCCCCACAATTCAGCAGGTTTTATGATGTGGCATACAGCCTACTCTCAATTTTATTTCACTAAAACTTTATTTCCAGATTTTGGACCTAAAGAGTTTGAAAAAGCAATAAAAAATTTCTTAAAGAGAGAAAGGAGGTTTGGGAAATAAAAAATGGCAGAAAGACTTCTGAGAATTGGTATTGTCGGAGCTGGAGGGAGAACGGGAACAATGTTTGCAAGAGAACTAAAGAAAATAGGCAAAGTTTTTGGCATTGCAAAGGAAAGGGAAGTTGATTTGGGCCAGAGAGGAAAAATTTTTGTTAAAAATGAAAGAGGAAAAGAGAAATTAGAGATTGAATGGATAAAAGATAAAGAATTCCCAAAAGAATTTGAATTTGATTTTTTATTTTTAACTGTTCCCAATCCAGTAAAAAATATTGTTAAATTTTATTTTCAAAAAATAAAAGAGAAAAATTTGAAAATTCCTATTTTGTTTTTGTCTCAAAATGGCGTTGAAGCAGCAGAAGATGCTATTTTGGCTTTAGAGGAAATTTTTGGCAAAAAGGAAATTTCAATTTTTAGAATTTCTCTTTTTAATCCAGTAGATAAAAAAGTAGAAGATGAAAAAATTGTTATTGAGTATTCTTTGCCAATTAGAATGGGTCTCGCTAAAGTTTCTGGCAGAGAAGACGAAGAAAAAATAGAAAAAATTTTGAAAAAAGCTGGTTTTGAAATTTATTTAGTTCCTCAAAAAGAGAGAAAAAACATGGAATATTCAAAATTGTTTTTAAATTTAATTGGTATAGCTTCTGCCACTCATGGTCTTTCCATTTTTGAAGGATTTTCCAAAAAAGAAATTTTCAAAGAAGAGTTTTTAGCTTTGAGAGAATACATTAAAGTAGTAAAGAAAAAAGGAGGAAAATTTTTGAATTTTCCTCACTATCCTGTGAAAACTTTTTCTCTTTTGTTTTATCTACCCTTTTTTCTTTTGGTTCCTTTTAGAAAAAAGCTAGCTCAAATCATTGAAAAAGGAAGAAAAGGAAAGCCAAAAGATTTGAGAGAAATTGAATACTATAATGGAGCGGTAGTAAAATTGGGAAAGGAAGTTAATATAAAAGTTGAAATTAACGCAAAGATTTTAAAAAGAGCAAAATTATGTTTGTCAAAGGAGTAGGCATGACAAAATTTGATTATTCGCAAAAACCCTGGTGGCGTTTTGCTTTTGAAGCAGCGTTAGAAGCCCTTGAAGATTGTTCAATGAAAATTTCTCAAATAGATTGTATTGTTTTCACTGGAATTGAGTCAGCAGAAGGTGAATCTGAACATCAAACTCACAAATCTTCTTTGCTATCTGACCTTTTTAAAACCCATGTTCCCATCATCAACGTTCCTGCTGTTTGTGCTGGGGGAGGGGTTGCTTTTTGGGTAGCTTTAAAACTTTTGAAAGATTTTGAAAACATTTTAGTTTTGTCTGGAGAAAAATTAGTAGACAATATTTCTCCTGTTACTACCCATTGGATAATGTCAGCTATTGAAAGAGAAACTGAACAAACAGAGGGTCTGAATTTTCCTGTTCAAAATGCTTTAGTTTGGCAAGAATACAAGAAAAAATATGGAGCTTCTCATGAAGATTTGGAATTGATTGCTTTCAAAAATCATCAAAACGCAGCATTGAATGAAAAAGCATATTTTTATAAAAGACCCGTTCCTTTAGAAAAAATAAAATCTGCTCCTAAAATTGCTGGAGATTTTACAAAATATGATTGTTCTTTATCAGTCAATGGGGGAGCAGCAGTTATTGTCAGCAGAGAAAAAACAGACATTCAAGTAATAGGATCTGGGTTTGCCACAGATTATCTTTTAACTTTTAACAGAGAAGAACCTTGGCACTTTAAAGCGACAGAAATTGCTGCCCAAAAAGCATACAGTCAAGCTAAAATTTCTCCCAAAGATGTTCAAGTAGCAGAAGTTCACGATGCTTTCACTTCAGTAGAATTGTTCTCTTATGAAGATTTAGGTTTTGCCGAAAAAGGGAGGGGAGCAGAATTAATCAGGAAGGGCATTGTTAATTTAGATGGAAAATTACCAGTTAACCCTTCTGGTGGCTTAAAAGCTAGAGGCCACCCTATTTCCCCTACAGGTCTAGCTCAAATTTATGAAATTGTAAATCAACTAAGAGGAAGGTGTGGTCAAAGGCAAATAAAGCCTATTCCCCAAATAGGTTTAGCTCACAATGTTGGAGGAGCTGGAGGTTCTGTTACTGTTCACATTTTCAAAAAAACTAGTTAGTTTTAAACTTTTCCAAAAGTTTTTTTACTTTTTCTCTCGTTTTTTTGTTAACCTCTATTGTGCAAATGCCTTTTCCTGGCAGGCCATAAACTAAGAGAGAATTTTTTGGGGCTAACAAAACACAGGGAATAACCAAAAGATCTTCTTCTCCCTCAACAAAAACATTTTTTTCTTCTTTTATTGCTTTTTTTAAAACTTTCCAAACATTTTTTTGAATCGTTCCTCTTGGATTTTTGCATTTTAAAGAAAAATTTAAAATCTTTTTTATTTTTCTCTTTTTTATTTTTCCATCAAA
>CAYSYN010000005.1:8657-14207 GCA_964435445.1 uncultured Candidatus Saccharibacteria bacterium | reverse complement strand
GAGCAGGAGGAGGGGGAGGGTGAGGAAGGATATACATTAATTTGGGACCTGGAGGGTTTGTTAACAATGGAATAATTTCTGCTAAAGGAGGAGATGGTGGAGATGGATTTGATGAAAACGACTGTGGAGGGGGAGGTGGAGGGGGAGGATATGTGCGAATTTCCGGACCCTTTCCAGTAGATACTGGGAAAGTTAATGTTTCAGGCGGAAGGAGGGGAGCTTTTGCAGAAAATGGGAAATACGCAGAGAATGGCCAAAAAGGAGAAGTGGAAATGATTGTAAACTCAGAATTAGGCAGAGAAGGAAATTGCTTAGAGAATGAAACAGAAGTAGGAGTTGAGCCTTGTGGAGAAGGAAGTGGTACAACGTGTTGTTGTAGTGGAAGCAGCAATTCACCACCTACGGCACTGATGGAATGTGATGATACTCTTTGTCCTGGGGGTTCTTGTAATGCAGAGTGGATAATGTACCAACCGACAGCAGATCCTCCATCTTGTGTCTGTCTTTATAAAATTAAAAACACTTCAACAGATCCCGATGGGCAAGAAGATATTGTTAAATCAAAATGGTATTTAGATGATCAGTTTATAACTGAATGTGAAGGGCTTTGTGATTGGACCATTCAACCTGGAATCGACCCTGGAAACCATACAATAAAACTCTATGTTGAAGATTCAGCGGGCAATTCAGATGAAACTTCTCATTCTCTTTACATAAAAAGGGAAATTAAAGCTGACTTTATGTGTTCAAAAGATGGAGTAAACTGGCAATATTGTGAAGAATTGAGAGCGACAGAAGGGGAAATAATTTATGTCAAAGATGATCCCTCTCTAGAGAGACATTCTGTGCTTTCAGAAGGAGCTAACTTTTTTACAAAAAGAATTTGGCAAAAAGGAGATGGAGAAAATTTTGAAACGTTTGCTCAGAACATAAATTTTGCCAGCACAACCGCAAGCATGAAAAAGAATATTTTGCGACTTTATGTAGAAGATAACAATGGTCGTTGTGATCAACAAGATTATCCTACAATTGTAACTTATCCTTTCCCTCAATGGAAAGAAATTCCGCCTTTTATCATTTTCTTTGAAGATTTTTTGGCAAAGGCGAAGAAATTTTTCTTTTAGAAAATGAAAAAAAAGTTTTTAGTAAAAGGAAAAAAGCCTCTCTTTGGAGAGGTAAAAATTTCAGGATATAAAAATTCTGCAGGAGCAGTTTTGGCTGCTTCTTTATTAACAGAAGAAAAATCAATTTTAGAGAACTTACCAAGGTGCAAGGATATTTTAAACATGATTGAAATTCTAAAGAAAATGGGAGCGAAGATAAGATGGTTAAAAAATAATATTTTGGAGGTTGATCCTCAAAATATAAATCCAGAAAAAATTCCAGAAGATCTTTTTGAAAAAATGAGAATTTCTGTTTTGTTAGTAGGACCTCTTTTGGCTCGTTTTGGAAAATTGAAAGTTCCCCATCCTGGTGGAGACAGAATTGGTTTAAGACCCATTACCACTCACTTGGAAGCTTTCAGAGACTTTGGAATAAAAGTAAAAGAAAAGGAAGGATATTATTATATTTTTGAAGCTCCAAAAAAATTGAAAGGGAAAAGAATTGTTTTGAAAGAATTTTCTGTTACAGCTACAGAAAATGCAATGATGTTAGCTTCTCTTTCAAAAGGAAAAACAAAAATTGAGTTAGCAGCTGCTGAACCTCAGGTTCAAGATTTGGGAAGGTTTTTGAAGAAAATGGGATTGAAAATTAAAGGCATTGGAACTCATACGATAGAAATTGAAGGTGCAAAAAAATTGAGAGGAGCGAAGTTTAAAATTTCTCCTGATCCCATAGAAGCAGTCACTTTTTTTGTTGGTTTTGCAGTTACTGGGGGGGAGGGAAAAATTAAAAACGTGAATCCAGATCATTTAACCGCATTTTTAAGAAAAATGAAAGAAATTGGAGTAAACTTTACAGTGAAAAAAAATGAGATTTTAATAAAAAAATCAAAAAGTTTAAAGGCTACAAAAATTCAAGTTTTACCTTATCCTGGCTTTTTAACAGATTTTCAACCAATGACTTCTGTTTTGTTAACTCAAGCTCACGGAAAATCTTTAGTTCACGAACCTCTTTACGAAGGAAGATTTTCTTATTTAATAGAACTTAAAAAAATGGGAGCTGATATTGAAATTACAGATCCCCATAGAGCTTTGATTTTTGGGAAAACAAAATTGAGAGCTAATAGAATTAATGGAGCTGATATTAGAGCGGGAGCTTCTTTAGTTTTAGCTGCTCTCTGTGCAAAGGGCACTTCTTTAGTTTCTGGAGTGGAACAAATTGAAAGGGGTTATGAAAATTTTGAAGAAAAATTAAAAAAACTGGGAGCCAAAATTAAAAAAGTTTAACTTTTTGCTAATTGAAAAGCTTTAATGTTTAATTTCAAATATTTTGAAGCAACAATTTTCTTTAAAGCTTTCAAAATTGATTTTGGTTTCAAGGGCAAAATCTTTTTAAAGGAAGCATAGCTTATTAAATAAACTCCAGCTAAAATTTCTTTTCCTAAATTTTCTTGACAGATTTTTGAAGCTTCAACAATTTCAATATTCTTTGTAAATTTTTCAATTTCTTTTAAAATTTTCTCTTTTTTTAAAGGTTTCTCTCCTATCATAGGAATGATTTTATCGTTAATTAAAATTTTTGTTCTTTTTGAGCAATAATACATTGATCTTAAAGCTTCTTGAAGTTCTAAAGCCAAAATTAAATCGGCTCCAGCTTCTGGCACTAAAGGGGAAAAAACCTTGCCCATTCTAAAATGGACTTCTACTTGACCTCCCCTTTGAGACAACCCATGAGTTTCAGCTGCTTTATAATCTTTATTCTCTAAGATAGCCGCTTCTGACAGAATTCTTAAAAGAGTAATTTGCCCTTGCCCTCCAACTCCACAAATAATTAAATTGAAATTTTTATTTTTCATTTTATTTTTCCTAATCTTTTTGCCAAAAGAGCACACATGTGCCTGGCAACAATAACTTTTGGCCCTTTTAATTTAATAAATTCTTTTAAAGTTTTTTCTAATTTTTTTTCTTCTTTAACTTCATCAATGACTTTGACATTCTTTATTCCGCATGCTTTAACAACATTTTCAATTTTTATTTTTTGACCAGGATGGGGTTGGTGACCTGTCATAGCCGTAGTTTGATTTTCCATAATGATGATCAAGGGAGAACTTTCATTAACAACGGTATTAATCAATTGAGGAATAGCAGCGTGGAAAAAAGAAGAATCTCCAACAAAAGCGATTATTTTTTGTCTTGTTCTCTTTGAAATTCCATGAGCAATGCCAATGTCAGAGCCCATACAAAAGAGATAATCTTGAAGAGAAATTGATTTGTGAGAAAAAAGCATATAACACCCTATTTCTCCCCCAAAAATAATCTCTTTTGGATCCAAAACCTTTTTTATTGCTCTTACCACTGACCAGTAAGGACAAGGAGGATTAGTGCACATTATAGGAAACCTTGAAGGAACTTTTATTTTCAAAAATTTTTCCAAGTGCTCTTTGTATTTTGATTTTTTACCTAAAATTTTCAAAATAGCTTGGACAACATATTCAGGTTTTAGCTCCCCCGCAATAGGCAAAAGATATTTTCTTTCTTTCCAGATTCTTCCCCCTCCCATCGATCCTTCTTTTCCCAAAATTTTTCCTTTCCAGTTGGCTTCAAAAGCAATTTCTTTAATTTTTCCTTCCAAAAAGGGATCTCCTTCTTCAACTACTAAAATAGTATTTTTCCCTTTTAAAAATTTTTGAATTTTCTTTTTGGGTAATGGAAAAACAAGCCCTAATTTTAAAACAGGGATTTTCAAATTTAAACTTTGCAAAGCTTCCATTGAATATAGAAATCCAACTCCAGAAGTGATAATGCCAAATTTTGATTTTTTGTTTTCATTAAAAACTTTATTTAGAGGGGATTTTTCTGAAATTTCTCTTATCTTTTCTCTTCTTTTTATTAAATCTACTTTCATTGCCAAGACTCTTGGGGGCATAGTAACAAATCTTTGAGGATCTTTTTTGAAGAAAAATCTTGGTTTCTTTACTTTTTTAATCTCTCCTAATAAAACTGGACCTGATTGATGGGAAATCCTTGTTGTATGTCTGATGACAACTGGAATTTGAAATTTTTCAGATAAATTGAAAGCAAAAATAACAAAGTCTTTAGATTCTTGGGGCACAGAAGGTTCTAGCATGGGAATTTTTGCAGCGAAGATTTCATGTCTTGTGTCTTGCTCAGATTGTGCTGAACTCCAACAAGAAGGATCATCAGCAACAAAAATGACCAATTGGCCAGGAAGTTTAATTTGAGCTACGGGAAAGAAAAAATCAGAAGCGACGTTCAAGCCAAAATTTTTCATCGCAGCTAAAGCTCTAGCTCCAGAAAATGCAGCTCCAGCTGCTGCCTCTAAAGCTACCTTTTCATTCGTGGAATACTCGTAATGAAAATAAGATTTTATTTTTTTCTTAATTTCCTCTTTTAATCTAAAAAAAGTATCTCCCACATCTGAAGAAGGAGTGCCAGGATACTGGGCGACAAAATCTACCCCAGCTTCCAAGGCTCCTCTAACAATAGCTTCATTACCCAATAAATTCACTTTTCTCCCCTTTTTTTCTAAGATTTTATCCATAGTTTATTCTACAGTAACGGATTTTGCCAAATTCCTTGGTTTGTCAATATCCCTTCCTAATTCTTTAGCCACATAATAAGCAAAAAGATGAAGAGGAATGACAGAAAGCATGGGAGTTAACATTTCTAAAGTTTTTGGAATGAAAATAACGTCTTCAACTAATTTTTTTATTTCCTCGTTTCCTTCTGTCGCAATAGCAATGACTGGTCCCTTTCTCGCCTTTATTTCTTGAATATTAGAAATCATTTTATCATAAACTGAATCTGAAGGACAAATAGCAATTGTGGGAACGCTTTCTTCAATTAAAGCTAAAGGTCCGTGCTTTAGCTCTCCTCCTCCTACTCCTTCAGCATGTAAATAAGAAATTTCTTTTAGCTTCAAAGCTCCTTCTAGAGCAACAGGAAAGTTATATTTCCTTCCAATGAAAAAGAAATTTTTATAATTTTTATATTTTTTAGCTAATTTTTCAATTTCTGGAGCTTTCTTTAAAACACTTTTTGCTAATTCTGGAATTTTTGATAATTCCTCCACAATTCTTCTTCCCATAACCAAACTCATTTCTCTTTGTCTTCCAAAATAAACTGTAAACATTGCTAAAACTGCTAGTTGTCCCAAAAATGCCTTTGTGGAAGCGACGGCAATTTCAGGACCTGACCTCGTATAAACTCCTGCATCCGTTTCTCGAGCTTGGGTAGAGCCTACAACATTTGTAATACCAATGCACAAAATTCCTTTTTTCTTCATTTCTCTCAAACAAGCTAAAGTGTCTGCCGTTTCCCCAGACTGGGAGACAAAAATAGCTGCTGTTTTTTCATCAACAAGGGGTTTTTTATATCTGAATTCAGAAGCAATTTCAGCTAAAGAAGGAATTTTAGCATACTCTTG
>CAYSYN010000005.1:0-8557 GCA_964435445.1 uncultured Candidatus Saccharibacteria bacterium | reverse complement strand
CTATTGAATTGATGACCTTCTTCAATTAGCTTTTTTTTCAAAATATCGTAGTTTTCAATGATGCCATTGTGAACGACAAAAATGTTTTTTTGGCAATCCCAATGAGGATGAGCATTGTTTTGGGTGACTCCTCCATGAGTTGCCCAGCGAGTATGAAATAAAAAGGGGTTGCCAGAAAAATTCAATTTTAAAAATTCTTCTTCAGAATCTGAAATTTTACCTACTCTTTTAAAACAGAGAATTTTGTTTTCTTTTTTACTAAAAACGCAGGCTCCCCAAGAATCGTATCCTCTGTATTCCAGTCTTTTCAGAGCTGCTAAACCAATTTTGGGATCTGTTTTTTTACCAATATAACCTACAATGCCACACATGATGAATTTATCCTAACAAATTTTTTAAAATTTTTTAAGATCAACTAACAACAAAATTAATCAGTCTTCCCGGAACAAATATCACTTTTTTAATTTCTTTTCCCTGAAGCCATTTTTGAATCCTTTTTTGAGAAAGAGCTAATTTCTCTGCCTTCTTTTTTGAAATGTTTGCCTCAACTTCGATTTTATCTCTCACTTTCCCATTAATTTGAATGACTAAAATAATTTTTTCTTCTTTTATTAATCTGGGATCATATTTTGGCCAAGAACTCAAAAAAATGGATTTTTTGTTTTTTAAATTTTTCCAAATTTCTTCTGCAATATGGGGAGCAAAAGGAGATAAAAGTTTTAAAAATTTCTCAAACGTTTTTTTACCAATTTCTTTTTCTTTTTCAGCTTCATTTAAAAAGATCATTAAAGCAGAAATAGCAGTATTAAATTTGAAATTTTCAATATCTTGAGTCACTTTTTTGATTGTTTTATGTAAGATTCGCAAGATTTTTTCATTTTCTTTTATTTTCTCTTTTACTTTAAATTGCAATTTCCAAACTCTTTCTAAAAACCTTCTAGCTCCTGCTATCCCTCTCTTTTGCCAAGCAATTTCTTGATCAAAAGGTCCCATGAACATTTCGTAAACTCTTAAAGCATCTGCTCCATATTTTTTACACATATCATCTGGATTAATAACATTCCCATATCTCTTTGACATTTTTCTACCATCTGAAGCCAAAACCAAACCAACGTTTTTTAATCTCAAAAATGGCTCTTTGGTAGAAACAACTTTAATGTCATATAAAAATTTGTGCCAAAATCTAGCATAAATTAAGTGCCTCGTGGCATGTTCTGCTCCTCCTACATAAAGATCAACAGGCATCCAATATTTCTCTTTTTTCTTTGAAACCAAAAATTTTTTATTTTTGGGGTCAATGTACCTTAAATAGTACCAACAAGAACCTGCCCACTGAGGCATGGTATTTGTTTCTCTTTTAGCAGGAGAACCGCATTTAGGGCATTTTGTTTTTACCCATTTTTTAATGTTAGCTAAAGGAGATTCTCCAGTTCCTGTAGGTTCATAGTATTTCACTTTGGGAAGCAAAACAGGAAGGTCTTTTTCTGGTACACAAATCCATCCAGGGTTTAACAATTCCCCTTTGTTAAATTCTCCTTTTTTGTACTTTTTTTCCAAAATTTTTCTTTTGCAATTTTCACAAAAGACAAGAGGAAAAGGTTCGCCCCAATATCTCTGTCTGGCAAAAACCCAATCTCTCAATTTATAATAGATAGCTTTTTTCCCGATACCTTTCTCTCTTAACCATCTTGCCATTTTTTCTTTAGCGTCTTTTGAACTCAAGCCAGAAAAAATACCTGAATTCACTAAAATTCCTTCTCCTTCGTAACATTCTCCCTCTTTTTGCCCCCCTTCAATTACTTTTTTGATGGGTAAATTAAATTTTTTAGCAAATTCAAAATCCCTTTTATCATGAGCAGGGACTGCCATAATAGAACCTGTAGCATAATCTGCCAAAACATATTCTGAAACAAAAATAGGAACTTTTTCTTTGTTGAAAGGATTTTCGGCCAATATTCCCTCAACTTTAATTCCTGTTTTTTCTTTTTCTCTTTCTTCTGCCAATTTTGCTTCAACTTCTTTTTTATACTTTTCAATCTCTTTGTAATTTTCAATTTTATCTTTTATTTTCTCTAAAATTTTATTTTCTGGGGCTAAAACTACATAGCTCATTCCAAAAACAGTATCAATTCTTGTTGTAAAAATTTTTAGTTTTTCTTTTAATTTTTTGTTTTTTGCAAAAAGAGCCATCTCAAACTCAACTCCTTCTGATTTTCCGATCCAGTCTTTTTGCATTTTTATGATATGCTCTGGCCATTTCAAATACTTTAAATCTTTCAATAATCTTTCTGCATATTTTGTAATTTTAATAATCCATTGACGCAAAGGTCTTTTTTCAACTTTAGATCCACATCTTTCACATCTTCCTCCCTCCAAATCTTCATTTGCCAATCCCGTTTTACAAGATGGACACCAATTTATAGGTTCAAAACTTTCAAAAACTAAACCTGCTTTGAAAAGTTGTAAAAAAATCCACTGCGTCCATTTGTAGTATTTTGGATCTGTGGTATTAATTTCCCTTGACCAATCGTAAGTAAAACCTATTTTTGAAAGTTGCTTTTTGAAGTTTTTAATATTTCTCTTTACAGCAACGGCAGGATGAATTTTGTGTTTTATGGCATAGTTTTCAGCAGGTAAACCAAAAGCATCCCAGCCCATGGGATGCAAAACATTATATCCTTGCATCATTTTCATTCTCGCTATCACATCTGTAGCAATATATCCTCTCAAATGTCCGACATGCAAACCTGCCCCCGAAGGATAGGGAAACATGTCTAAAACGTAAAATTTTGGTTTTTTTGAAACGTCTTTTGTTTTATAGAGTTCAGTTTCTTTCCAAATTCTTTGCCATTTTTTCTCAATTTTTTGAGGGTTGTATTTCATAGATTAAAACTTGCTAAATTTTTAAAATTTTAAAAAAGAAAAAAAGAAAATTGAAAAAAATAAAGAACTAACTAAGGAATTATTTTTTTCTTCCTCTTTTGCATTTCAGCTTTGTATTTTTTACCTGGAAATAACAAAAATCTTTTTATTCCGTTTTTGTTGCACACAGGATTAATTGGCTTCCCGTTTAAAAGAATTTTGAATCTTATCTCTTGACTTTCAGGGACTTCCAGAATAGCTGGCTTCAACCTCTCACCGCTATTTATTTTATAAGAAAAATGCTCAAAATATCAAGAAGAAGTTATAGGTACAAAGATAGCGTCCGATGCCCCATGGACGAGTAAAGAAGGTCTTGCGTTCAACCAACCTCCTAAGATCTGCCATTCTCTTCTCTCGGTATTAAACCCAACATAGATTCTAAATATACCAAACATATGTTTTTCATTTATTTTTAGAGGAACCGGCCAAAAGAATTTTTGAGCGTAAATTGAAGGCCAAAAGGTAGTATCTTTTCTTATCGCCTTCATTGTCCATGTACCTATTAAATCTCGTCTCTTTAGCCACTTAATGGCTTCTTTTTTTCTCCCACTGGGCAACCAAATTCTAATCATTTGAGATTTGGAGCCATCGCTTTTAAAAACTACACCTTCCCACTTTTCTTTGTTCACAGCCCAATTGACAAATTTTTCCATTTCTTGAACTTTTATCTCTTGCCAAAGCCAACCTCTACCGTAAAGCTTAGATTTCCGGAATTTTAAAGGCCAGATTGATTTTTCTTTAAGTTTTGCCAGAGCTTCAGAGAAATTTAATCTTGGAGCTATCCAACAATCTTCTATCTCCTTTATTTGATCTAAGCCCACTACCTTCGTCCACAAATGATCGTCGCCTCCCTTCAATCTTTTCTTTGGATTAATCAATACCACTACTTTTCTCCAAGAAAGTCTCCTTAATTTTTCTTTGAACCCAGGAACACATAAATTAGCTAAACCAATACCTGCTGGGCTATCTTCGATCTCGTAGAGAGAAATTTTATTTGCTGTGAAACTATAATCTACTCTGCAAATCAAAGATGGAGTTTCGAACCATTCCCATGCCAAAGTCTCCTCTCTGGGAAATCTTTTCTTCCATTCTTCTATCGCCTCCAAAATAAAACGACAATGAGTTTTTGGTAGACAGAGCGGTCTGGGTATTAAGTGAAATTCCCAAGATTCTTTTGCCCAAGGATTTTTTACTTCAATTATCTTTTCCTCCCCTCTAATTTCCAATATACTTTCCAAAGTACTATCACCTCTGGCAGGTTCAGGTTTTTC
This sequence comes from uncultured Candidatus Saccharibacteria bacterium, assembly GCA_964435445.1. Taxonomy (GTDB): domain Bacteria; phylum Patescibacteriota; class Minisyncoccia; order Minisyncoccales; family GBS-2; genus CAYSYN01. The sequence goes on along the minus strand of CAYSYN010000005.1, from coordinate 4,364 downwards.
ACCCTCCCTGCCATCTAAAAATGCCTCCCTAGGCTGGGAGGCCAAATCTCATTTATTTATTTATTTATAAAAACTCAGCCTCCCAGCCAGAGAGGCATCAAGATCAAGACAAATAGAATTTGTTTTCTCCTCTTTCCCATATTTTATAAGACGAATTTAATAAAAAAATGTTACAAATTAAAGAGGAATCTATGAAGATTTAAGCTTTGGGAAGAGAATTTGGGGTTTAATTTTTTTCAATTGAGTTTGAATTTTTTGGGCTGTCTGAGGCAAAAATGGAAAAAGTATTTCTGAAATTTCAGATAATGTCAAAAGCAAATCTTTAATGATGCTTTTTTCTCTTTTTTGCCAAGGTTTTTTTCTATCAATGTAAACATTAGAAAAAGAGATTAATTCCCAGAGCGAAACAAGGGCTTTGTTTAATTCAAATTTTTCCATTTCTTTTTTGAAAAGTTTTTTTGTTTTTTCAATTTTTCTTTTTAATGTTTTGTCTTTTAAATAAAATCTTTTGGGAAAGGAAATTTTTTCTCTTTTTGCTAAAGAAACTACCCTCAAAACTAAATTGCCAAGGTCGTGGGCTAAATCAAATTCATATCTTCTTTCAAACTTTTCGAAAGTAAAATCTATATCTTCAAAAGGAGAAGCTTCTCTCAAAAAGAAATATCTTACTGGATCGGGACCATATTTTTTGACTAAATCTTGAGGATTGATAATATTTCCTAAAGATTTTGACATTTTCTGGCCAGAAACGGTAATAAATCCGTGGACAAAAATAGCTTTGGGAAGTTCAATTTTAGCTGAAAGTAACATAGCTGGCCAGTAGACTGCATGGAACCTTAAAATATCTTTCCCAATAATATGCAAGTCAGCTGGCCAAAATTTTTTAAATTTTTTCTCGTCCCAGCCAAAACCAATTCCTGTCAAATAATTAATTAAAGCATCAAACCAAACATAAATTGTTTGTGATCTGTCTCCAGGAACAGGAATTCCCCAACCTCTCATTCTTTTTGTTGGTCTGGAAATAGAAAAATCTTCAAGGCCTGCTTTTATAAATTTTAAAACTTCATTCTTTCTTGTTTTAGGAAAAATTTTGATCTCCTCTTTAGCAATAATTCTTTCTAGTTCTTTTTGATACTTTGAGAGTCTAAAAAAATAATTTTCTTCTGAGATTTTTTCAGGAGGTCTCAAATGATAGGGACAAAGTCCGTTTTTTAAATCTTTCTCTTTTAAAAAAGCTTCGCATCCTGGACAATAAAGACCTGTATATTTTTTCTTGTAAATGTCGCCTGATTTTTTACAAAGAGTCCATATTTTCTTTACTCCTGGCCAGTGAACTCTTTTGTTTGTAGTTCGGATAAAATAATCAAAAGAGATATTCAATAATTGCCAAGTTTTTTTAGCAAAATTTGCGTTTTCATCAACAAATTTTTTGACATCAATTTTCTTTTCTTTGGCAGCTAAGACATTTTTTTGAGCGTTTTCATCAGTTCCTGTTAAAAAGAAAACTTTTTCTCCCAACTTTCGATGATACCTTGCTAAAACATCAGCCTGGATTTTTTCTAAAGAGTGGCCAATATGAACTTTGGCATTGACATAATCTATGGCTGTTGTGATGTAAAATTTTTTCATTTTTTTGCCACTTTAATAGTAAATTCTTTCAAAACCAAATAGAATTTTTCAAGATCTTCAATATCAATCCATTCTTTGTCTGAATGGGAACCTGAACCTTTTGGTCTCAAAATGATGGTGGGAATTTTCTTTTTGGCAAAAAATCTCCCATCGTTCGTTCCGTGTGAAAAATATTTTCCAGTTTTTATTTTAAATTTTTCTTTTGCTATTTTTTTGAAAATTTTAAAGTATGGATTTTGAAAATCACATTCAAAAGGTTCGCAAAAACTCAAATTTTCAAAAGAAATTTTATATTTTTTTGCCAATTGATTAAGATATTTTTTTATTTTTTTGAATTTTTCCATAGAAGTAAATCTGATATCAATGTTTGCTTTAGCAAAATCTGGAACTTGATTTGTCGCCCTTCCTCCTTCTATCTTTCCGATATTAAAAGTTTCGTGCCAATGATGTTTTTTATGACAGGGCTCTTTAGGGAAAATCTTTTTAGCTTCTTTTAAAAATTCAAAAAGTTTTTCAATGGCATTTTCTCCCAGCCAGGGCCTAGAACCGTGAGCCGATTTTCCTTCAGCTTCCACACTAAAATGCCAAACTCCCTTTGCCTTTTTCATAAAGTTCCAGTTTTTGCCACAATCTGGGACAAAAGCTACTTTTGATCTAAAACCTTCTTTTAATAATTTTTTTACTCCATTTTCCCCTCCCACTTCCTCATCTGAAGTAATCATCAATCCAAAATTGTAATTTTTCAAGTTTTTTCCCAAATCAAAAAGCAATTTCATATAACAAGCTATGGCATACTTCATATCAAAAGCTCCTCTCCCAAAGAGTTTTTTTCCTTTAATTTTTGCTCTAAAAAGTTCTTTTTTCGCTCCCACAACATCAATATGGGCGACCAAAAACAATTTTGGAGTTTTTGTTTTTTGAGTTAAAACAACTAAGGACGGGAAGCCCGAAAATTCGAATTCTTTAAAAAAAAGAGGGAATTTTGAAAGTTTTTGTTTTATCCATTTTAAAGCTTTTTTACTCTCTTTTTTTTCTTGAGTAACGGTTTGAAAAGAAATTAATTTTTTTAAAAGAAAAAGGAGCATTTTTAAAAAAGAAAAATTAGAGAAGGTTTTCTAGTACTTCTATAACTCTTTCCATTATCTTTTCTTTGAATAATTGAGTTTTCCATGCAGACTGGCGCACTCCTAAAATATATTGATCATTTTCTAGACCATATTTGGCACCCTCGAAGAGATGAGCACTAGCTTTTTGTATCTCAGAGAAGGGTTTACTCAATTGATCAATGGCTTCTTCTATTTCTTTACGGGCATTCCTGTCTATCGCATCCTCTATAGCATTAATTAATCCCCACGTTGCCTCTACTATTTTATTTCCCACTCTCCCACCTGCTCTTTATTCTACTTTATTTGTGAATTTTGTCAAGCGCAAAAATTAGTTTTCAAAGAATGAAGCTTGACAATTTATAATAAATCTTTGCATAATTCAAATGGGGAGAGAAATGGATTATAAAGAAGCCCTTAAGGAAATTGTGAAAATTCTCTTTGGCACAGAATTCGACCCGGACAGAGCAGTTGAATGGGGAGGAGAAATTCTCGATAGAGTTGGTGAAGTTTTAGTGAAACTGCACGACAAAGAAATGATAATTACTCTACTGAAATCCATACAAGAGGCCAGGGATATTGATGACTTTGCTACTTCGACAGGGCTAGCTATAACTATAGAATATCTTCAATCTGAAAAATAGTTTCGATTCATAATAATTTATTTTTTTCTTATTTTTTTAAATACAATCACCACAAATTCCCCTTTTATTTTGTTCTTTTTTACTTTTTTTATTACCTCTTCTATGCTTCCCCAATAGATGGTCTCAAATTTTTTTGTTAATTCTCTTCCAACGACAACTTGAAATTGAGGATTTAAATTTTTAAGCTCCTCAAGTGTATTTAAAATTCTGTAAGGTGCTTCAAAGAAAATAACTGGAAATTCTGAATTTAAAATTTTCTCAAAAAATTCCTTTCTCTTTTTCTTTTTTGGCAAAAACCCCAAAAATAAAAATCTGTCTGTGGGAAATCCGGAAACAGAAATGATACAGGTTAAAGCCGAAGGTCCAGGAATGGGAATAATTTGAATTTCTTCTCCAAACTTTTCTCTAACTTTTTCTACCAATTTCCCCCCAGGATCTGAAATACCAGGGGTACCAGCTTCTGAAATAAAAGCTAAATTTTTTCCTTCTCTTAAAAGATTTAAAATTTTTTCAATTTCGTTTTCTCTTGTATGCTGGTGGAATTTTAAAATTGGTTTTCTGATATGATAAAAATTTAAAAGCCTTAAAGATTTTTTTGGACTTTCTGCCAAAATAAAATCTACTTCTCTTAAAACTCTGAGTGCTCTTAAAGTAATATCTTCTAAGTTGCCAATGGGAGTGGCAACAATGTAAAGTTTGCTCATTCCTCTTTGAAAACTTCTTCTAAAATCTTAAAGAAAATACCAGCTAAAGGAACAGCTAAAATAGCTCCCACAGGCCCCATTAGTTTTCCTCCTATCAAAAGGGAAACCAAAACAAAAAAAGGAGAAAAACCAACAAATCTTTCAGCTAAGAGAGGGCTAATAATATTCCCTTCAATCAATTGAATAAGGACAAATAATACAATAACAAAGACGGCTTTGAAAAAAGAATCTAAAATAGCAAAAATAAAAATTAAAGTTCCAGCAAAAATAGGACCTAAAATAGG
>CAYSYN010000004.1:565-14649 GCA_964435445.1 uncultured Candidatus Saccharibacteria bacterium | reverse complement strand
AGATTGGGACAAAAATGGGAAAAAGAAGAGTTTGATATTGAAGATAGGGTTCTGAAAAAAGAAGATGTGGTTTATTTATTGAGAGAGCTAGTAAGAATGAACAACGATCCTTCAGCTACACCTGATCAAATAGATCATCTGGGAAATAGAAGAGTAAGAGTTTTTACTGAAATTTTGCTAAACAGAATAAGGTTGGGGTTGACGAGAATGGCAAGGATTGTCAAAGACAGAATGTCTACTTTAGACATAGCTACCTTAACTCCTATGCAATTGATTAATCCTAGACCAGTAATGGCCCTCATTGATGCTTTCTTCTCATCAGGTCAAATTTCCCAGTTTATGGATAACGAAAACCCTCTTTCTGAATTAGAGCATAAGAGAAGATTGACTGCTTCAGGGCCAGGGGGACTATCAAAAGAAAGAGCAGGTTTTGAAGTAAGAGATGTTCAATCTTCCCACTATGGAAGACTTTGTCCTATTCAAACTCCAGAAGGTCAGAATGTTGGTCTCACAAACTATTTTGCTCTCTTTGCCAAAATAAATCCTTACGGATTTTTAGAAACTCCTTACTTTAAAGTAGAAAAAGGAAAAGTAAAAAAAGAAATAGTTTATTTGGATGCTTTCGAAGAAGAAAGACATTTTATTGCTTCTGGGAATGTTATTTTAGGAGAAAAAGGGGAAATTAAAGAAAAAGTAGTAGAGGGAAGATATAAAGGGGAGCCAGTAGAAATAGAAAGAGAAAAAGTAGAATTTTTAGATGTCTGTCCAGAACAAATTCTTTCTGTTTCTTCTTCTTTAATTCCCTTTTTACAAAATGATGATGCAAACAGAGCTTTGATGGGATCTAACATGCAAAGACAAGCTGTTCCTTTGATCATTACAGAACCTCCTTTGGTTATGACAGGAATGGAAGGAAAAGTAGCCAAAGAATCTGGCCAAATTATTCTCGCAAAAGAAGATGGAATAGTAGAGGAAGTTGACGCCAGGAAAATAGTAGTGAGAGAGAAAAATGGAAAAAAAAGAGTTTACAATCTGAGAAGATTTTTGAGAACGAACCAATTTACTTGTTTTGATCAAAAGCCAAGAGTAAAAAAAGGACAAAGAGTGAAGAAAGGAGAACCTTTAACGGATGGAGGAGCAATAAAAGATGGAATTTTGGCTTTGGGAAGAAATCTTTTGGTAGCTTTTATGCCCTGGAGAGGAGGGAATTTTGAAGATGCTATTGTCATTTCAGAAAGATTGGTAAGAGACGATGTTTTTACCTCAATTTATATTGAAAACTTTGCTTGCGATGTAAGGCAAACAAAATTGGGTTCTGAAATTACTACCTCTGACATTCCAAACGTTTCAGAGGAAAAACTAAAAGATCTGGACGAGGAAGGAATTATTAGAATTGGAGCAAGAGTAAAACCAAGAGACATTTTAGTGGGAAAAATTTCTCCAAAAGGAGAAAAAGAGTGGACGCCAGAGGAAAGACTTTTGATGGCCATTTTTGGGGAGAAAGCAAAAGATGTTAAAGACACTTCCTTGAGATTAGAATACGGAAGGAGGGGAAAGGTAGTAAGAGTAAAAGTTTTCTCAAGGGAAAAGGGACACAGATTAGATCCTGGCGTTTTAAAGAGGATTGAAGTGGAAATTGCCGAGTTGAGAAAAATAGAAGTAGGGGACAAGTTAGCTGGAAGACACGGAAACAAAGGAGTAATTTCTAAAATTTTGCCCATTGAAGACATGCCTTATTTGGAAGATGGAACGCCAATAGACATTATTTTGTCTCCAATGTCTGTCATTTCCAGAATGAATGTGGGTCAAATTTTAGAGACAATGTTAGGATTTGCGGCTAAAAAACTGGGATATTATGCTATCACTCCTGCACTTTCTGGGGCTACTTTAGAAGATATAAAAGAAGAACTAAAAAAAGCAGGTTTGCCAGAAGACGGAAAAGTGACATTGTACGATGGAAGAACAGGCCTGCCCTTCCCAGAAAAAGTGACTGTAGGTGTAATGTACATTATGAAACTAATTCACATGGTAGCAGATAAAATCCATGCCAGGTCCATTGGTCCTTACTCTTTAATTACCCAGCAACCCCTTGGAGGAAAAGCCCAGTTTGGAGGTCAAAGATTTGGGGAAATGGAAGTTTGGGCTTTGGAAGGATATGGAGCAGCTCACACATTACAAGAAATGTTAACTTTCAAATCAGATGATGTAGTTGGAAGGGCAAAAGCTTATGAAGCTATTTTGAAAGGAGAAAAAGTAAAAGAGCCCAATATTCCTGCTTCCTTTTCTTTGCTAGTTTCAGAATTGAAATCTTTGGGGCTTTCAGTTGAAGTAAAAACAAAAACAAAACAAAAAGATGAAAGTTCAAGACATAAAAGCAATTAGAATAAAATTAGCTTCTCCTGAAGAAATTTTGTCTTGGAGTCACGGAGAAGTGACGAAAGCAGAAACAATAAATTATAGAACCCAAAGACCAGAAAAAGATGGTCTCTTTTGCGAAAGGATTTTTGGTCCGACAAAAGACTATCAATGTTATTGCGGGAAATATAAGGGAGTGAAGTACAAGGGATTAGTTTGTGATAGGTGCGGGGTAATGGTAACGAAATCTATTGTAAGAAGAGAATGGATGGGGCATATAAAATTGGCCGCTCCCGTTTCTCACATTTGGTTTTTGAGGGGAATTCCTTCTGCCATGGGAATTATTTTGGGAAAACCAAGGGAAGAACTAGAAAGAGTAGTTTATTTTGTTTCCTATATCATTACCAAAGTTGACGAGAAAGCAAAACAAAGAATTTTAAAAGAAATAGAGAAGGAGTATCAAGAGAAAGTAAAAGCTCAAAAATCAAAAATAAAAGATAAAGAAAAGTTGGCTTTAGAACTTCAAAAATTAAAAGAAGCTAAAGCAAAAGCAGAAAAGGAAGTAGCAGAAATTCAACCTTTCAAAATTTTATCTGAGTTAGAATACAGAGATTGGGCGCTAAAATATGGAGAGTGCTTTGAAGCAGGTACGGGAGCCGAAACTTTGAGGAAAATTTTCCAAAAAATAGATTTAGATAAAGAAATTAAAAAGTTAGAAAAAAGAGTGGCAAAAGAAGGAAATCTTGCCCCAAGATCTGTTTTAATCAGATTGCGACTTTTTAAAGCAATGAAAAAAGCAGGCATTAGACCAGAATGGATGTTTTTGACTGTCTTGCCAGTTTTACCCCCAGAATTAAGACCTATGGTCCAGTTAGATGGGGGAAGATTTGCCTCTTCCGATTTGAACGATCTTTACAGGAGAGTAATTAATAGAAACAATAGATTGAAGTATTTAATAGAAATTGGAGCCCCTCAAGTCATTATTAGAAATGAAAAAAGAATGCTTCAAGAAGCGGTTGATGCTTTAATTGATAACGGAATGAGAAAAGCGGTAAAAACAAAAGCGACGACGGGGGGACAAAGACTTTTGAAATCTTTGGCTGACATGCTCAGGGGAAAACAAGGAAGATTTAGACAAAATCTTTTAGGAAAAAGGGTAGATTATTCTGGAAGATCAGTCATTGTTGTTGGGCCAGAATTGAAGCTGAATCAAACAGGTCTTCCCAAAGTAATGGCTCTAGAACTTTTCAGACCTTTTGTCATCAGAAAACTTCTTGAAAAGGGAATAGCGTATAATGTTAAAGCTGCCAACGATTTAATAGAAGATCAAACAGATGAAGTTTTTGAATGTCTAGAGGAAGTAGTTAAAGATAAGTTAGTTTTACTCAACAGGCCTCCTACTCTTCACAGGTTGAACATTCAAGCTTTCTATCCTGTTTTAATTGAAGGAAGGGCAATTAAAATTCACCCCATGATCTGCAAGGCTTACAATGCAGACTTTGATGGAGACCAAATGGGAGTCTTTTTGCCCATTTCAGAGGAAGCCCAAAAAGAAGCTAAAGAAAGAATGCTTTCTTCTTTGAATTTGTTAAAACCTGCTACCGGCTTACCCATTGTCACTTTATACCAAGATATGGCTTTAGGGTGTTTTTGGTTAACTCAAATTGGAGAAGGAAGAAAAGGGGAAGGGAAAATATTTGCGACAAAAGAAGAAGCTATTTTAGCCTTTGAATTGGGAAAAGTAGATTTGAAAGCAAAGATAAAAGTAAAAATGGGAAAAAATTTAATAGAAACTTCAGTCGGAAGAATTATTTTTAACTCTGTTTTGCCCAAAGACTATCCTTTCCAAAACAAAGAAATAACGATTAAAGATCTAGAAAACATTGTTGGAGAAATGTTAGAGAGATATCCTCACGATGTAGTAAGAGATACTTTAGACAAAATAAAAGATTTGGGATTTGAATATGCCACCATTTCAGCTACCACTTTTAGTGCCGATGATCTGATCGTTCCTCCTCAAAAGAAAGAGATTTTGAAGAAAGCAGAAGAGGAAGTAGAGAAGGTAAAATCCCATTTTGAGAAAGGATTTTTAACCAGAGAAGAAAAATCAACAAAAATTATTTCTATTTGGTCTAGTGCCAAATCTAAAATAGAAAAATTAGTTCCTCAAGTTTTTGGAAGCGAAAATCCTATTGCGAGAATGATTTTAGCTGGAGCTAGAGGTTCTTGGTCACAAGTCATTCAAATGGCAGGAATGAAAGGATTAGTTGTCAATCCTATGGGAAGAATTATTGAATTGCCAGTGAAGAGTTCTTACAAAGAAGGTCTTTCTGTCTTGGAGTATTTTATCTCCACTCATGGGGCAAGAAAAGGACAAGCTGACAAAGCATTAAGAACTTCTACTGCAGGTTATCTTACAAGGAGATTAGTAGATGTTGCCCACGAAGTAATTGTCCAAGAAGAAGATTGCAAAGACCAAAAAGGTATTGAAATTTTCAGAAAAGATGCCGAAGAAATTGGGCAAGACTTTTTAATGAAAATTGTAGGAAGATATGTCTTAGAAGATGTGAAAACAAAAAGAGGAAGAGTAATTGTAAAAAAAGGAGAAATTATTGATTGGAAGAAAGGAAAAGAAATTGTTGAGGCAAAAATTGAAAAAGTGAGGGTAAGGTCTCCTCTCTCTTGCAAGACAAAAAGAGGAGTTTGTCAAAAGTGTTATGGATGGGATTTGGCAAGAAACAAATTAGTAGAAGTTGGGGAAGCTGTAGGAATAGTGGCTGCTCAATCTATTGGAGAGCCGGGAACCCAATTGACAATGAGAACTTTCCACTATGGAGGAGTTTTGGGAGAAGCAGATATTACTACAGGTTTGCCAAGGGTGGAAGAAATTTTTGAAGCAAGATCTCCTGGTATTGAAGCTTTGGTTTCTGAAGTTGACGGAAAAGTAATTGATATTACTCCAGACAGAAAAATCAAAATAAGAACTGAGTCTTCCAATCCAAAGACAAAAATTGTCGAATATCAAGCCCTTCCAAAATTTGAAATTTTAGTAAAGAAAGGAGACAAAGTTAAAAAAGGACAACCCTTAACCGAAGGCAACTTGAATTTGAAAAAACTAGCCCAACTAGTGACAAAGGAAGAGCTTTGGAGAAAAATTGTTCAAGAAATTCAAAAAATATACGTTGGTCAAAAAGTGAAAATTCATGACAAACACATTGAAATTATTGTCAGACAAATGTTCTCTAGAGTGAAAATTACAGAAAGAGGGGATTCTCAATTTTTACCTGGCCAAATTGTTGAAAAAGCTGTCTTTTTAGAAGAAAATGAAAAATTAAAGAAAGAAGGAAAAAAGCCAGCTAAAGCAAAAGAAATTATGTTGGGCATCACTAAAGTAGCTCTTACTACAGATTCATTTTTATCAGCAGCTTCTTTTCAAGAGACAACGAGAGTTTTAATTAAAGCTGCTTTGGAAGGTAAAGAAGATCATTTGAGAGGCTTGAAAGAAAATGTCATCATCGGGAGATTGATTCCAGCAGGGACAGGTTTTCAAAAGAGCAGTGAAAAAGAGGAAGAATAGAAAAAACAAAAAACAAAATTTTTTGAAAAAACTCTCAAAATATTTTTTGAGAATTTCTTTAAAATTAATTTCTAAACCTGCTTTTTGGGGAAGCTTTTTCTTCTTTCTTTTTCTTCTTTCTTTTCTTTCTTTTTTTCATAAAGCAGGGATTTTAGGCGAAAAATTCTTTTCTCTTTCTTCCAAAATTTTGGGAAGAGGAGCTTATTTTTTACCTTTAGTTTTCTTTTTGAGTAGCCTCTCTTTCTTTTTTTCAGTTTATGCCAAAAAAGAACTTTACATTACCCTTTCTCTTTTACTTTTTGTTTTAAGTTCTGCTAGTTTTTTTGGCCAAAAAGGAGGCTTTTTGGGCGAAAATTTTTACTTAATTTTTGCTAAACTTTTTGGCGAAATTTTAGCCAAAATTATTTTTTTCTTTCTCTTTTTCTTTTCTCTCTTTATTTTCTATTCTCTTTTGAAACCAAAAAGGGAAAAAATATCACAACCCTCTTTCATCAAACGCATTCTCATTCCCATTTTTCGAGAAAAAGAAATTTTACCTCCCAAAAGAATTATTGAAGTAAAAGAGGTAAAAGAAGAAAAAGAAGAAAAAATACGAAAAGAAAAACCCATCTTTCCCGTCTACCAAAATCCTCCTCTGGAACTTTTAGAAACTGAAAAAGGAAGACCTTCACCAGGGGATATCAAAGAAAACAGTTTAATTATTAAAAAGACATTGGAAGATTTTGGCATTGAAGTGGAAATGGGAGGTGTAAACATAGGTCCTACCGTCACCCAATACACTCTAAGACCAGCTGATGGAATCAAACTTTCGAAAATCACTAGTCTTTCAGATAATTTATCTTTAGCTTTAGCCTCTCACCCTATAAGAATTGAAGCTCCTATTCCAGGAAAACCATTTGTAGGAATTGAGGTTCCAAATAAAGTGAGAACTATAGTAAGACTGAGGAATTTGATTTCTCAAAAAGAATTTAAAAGCGCTCCTTCTCCTTTAACTTTTGTCGTAGGAAGGGACGTTTCTGGAAAAGCTGTTTTTGCAGATTTAGCAAGGATGCCCCACCTTTTAGTAGCAGGAGCTACAGGAACTGGAAAAACTGTCTTTTTAAACAGTCTAATTTTATCTTTAGTTTATCGAAATTCTCCCAAGATTTTAAAATTTATCCTCATTGATCCAAAAAGAGTTGAATTTCCAGCTTACCAAAATTTACCCCATTTAATAGCTCCTGTAATTTTTAATTCAGGGAAAGTAGTGAGAGCATTAGACTGGTTAGTTTCTGAAATGGAAAGGAGATTTACCCTTTTAGCTAAAGCAACCGTAAGAGATATTTCTGGTTTTAACAAAAAAGCTCTTTTTGAAGGAGAATCTCTTATGCCCTACATTGTTTTAATCATAGATGAGCTAGCTGACATTATGGCAGCAAAAGGAAGAGAAGTAGAAAATAGAATTGTGAGATTAGCTCAATTGGCAAGGGCGGTGGGAATCCATTTGGTTTTGGCCACTCAAAGACCTTCTGTTGAAGTTTTGACAGGGTTAATTAAAGCAAACATTACAGCAAGAATTGCTTTTCAGGTAGCTTCCCAATTCGATTCAAGAACAATTTTGGATTTAGCAGGAGCAGAAAAGCTTTTGGGTAAAGGAGACATGCTCTTTTTATCTCCTGAAAGCCCAAAACCAAAAAGAGTTCAAGGAGCTTTTATTTCAGAAAAAGAAGTTCAAAGGGTGGTCAATTGGTTCAAGGAAAAAGAGATGTTGCCAAAATTTGCTAAAGATTTGGTAGAGAGTTTGCAAAAAGAAGAGGAATTTGAAAAAGAATTTTTCGTTGAAGACGATCCTCTTTATGAAAAAGCAAAAGAAGTCGTTATTAAAGAAAGAAGAGCTTCAGCTTCTCTTTTGCAAAGAAGATTAAAAATAGGTTATGCGAGAGCAGCAAGATTGATAGATTTGTTAGAAAAAAGAGGAGTGGTGGGACCTTCCAGAGGGTCAAAGCCAAGGGAAGTTTTAATTAAAGAAGACGAGGATTGGGAAAAGGTATAAAAAATGTTAAAATAGATCATGGCAAAGAAAGAAAAGAAAAAAGAGAGTCTCGAGATTGCTCTCGAGGAGATAAAGAAAAAGTTTGGAGAAGGAGCGATCATGAGGTTGAAGGAAACTCGACCCCAAAAAGTAGAAGTCATTCCTACTGGCATTTTATCTTTGGATGTTGCTTTAGGGGTTGGAGGAATTCCAAGAGGAAGAATTGTTGAAATTTTTGGAGGAGAAGCTTCAGGAAAAACTACTTTGGCTTTGAAAATAATTTCAAACGTTCAAAAGAGGGGAGGAATAGCAGCTTTCATTGACGCAGAGCATTCTTTTGATCCTGAATGGGCAAAAAAGATTGGGGTAAAAGTAGAAGATTTATTAATTTCCCAACCTGAATCTGCAGAAGAAGCTCTAAAAATTATTGAGACCCTAGTGAGGTCTGGACAAGTAGATGTGATCGTTTTAGATTCTGTAGCTGCTTTAGTTCCAAAGTCTGAAATTAGAGGAGAATTTGGAGAATTTGAAATTGGCCTTCAGGCTAGATTGATGAGCCAGGCTTTGAGGAAATTGGCAGGAGCAATATCAAAAACAAAGTCTGTCGTTATTTTTTTGAATCAAACGAGAATGAAAATTGGTACTTACGGAAAACCAGAGACTACTCCCGGGGGTTTGGCTCTAAAATTTTACTCTTCAATCAGAATAGAGCTCACAAGGACAGCTAAGATTAAAAGGGGAGATGAGATTGTGGGAAACAAAGTTTCTGCCAAAATCGTAAAAAATAAAGTTGCCCCTCCTTTTAAAAAAGCTGAATTTTCAATTTATTATGACGAAGGCATTTCTGAAATGGCAGAACTGATAAATACAGGTTTATCTTGCGGAGTAATCAAAAGATCTGGAAGCTGGTATCAATTTGAAACAAAAAAATTGGGGCAAGGAATTTTGGAAAGCAAAAAATTTTTAGAAGAGAATAAAGATTTGGCGAGAAAAATAAAGGAAGCTATTTTAAAAACTTATTCTGCCACATAAGGTAAAAGCCCTAAATACCTTGCTCTCTTTATTGCTTTTTTTAACTGTCTTTGATGGAAAGCACAAGTTCCTGTTTTCTTTTTTCCCTTAATCTTTTTAGAAAGGGAAAGAAACCTCTCCAACAAAGAGGTATTTTTAAAATCAATTTCCTGAATATTTCTCTGACAAAAATAACAAGGCATGGTTTTGTTTATTTGGCGAATCGCTCGAAAGAACACGCCATTGAGCCGTCCTTTTATCAGTTCAAATCCCTTCCCGCCCATGGCTATCCCTCGGCAGGCTAAATTAAGCTCTTTAGCGTTTCAAATCCTCAGCAGCCTGCCTGCGGGATGTTCTTTCTCGCGATTCGCCTATTAAAATTTTCTTTAATATTTCTCTGACAAAAATAACAAGGCATAATTTCAAAAAGGAATATCTTTCAAATCAATTTCTTCTTCAATAATGGGAATTTCTTCTTCTTTTTCTGCTTCCACTGGTGGCAATTCTTTTTTCACTCTTGGACCCATTTGCATTCTTTCAACAATAATTTCTGTTCTTTGTCTTCTTTGTCCTGTCTTATCTTCCCAGGTTCTCGTTCTCAATCTCCCTTCAATAAAAACCAAAGATCCTTTTTTCAAATACTGAGAAGCTGTTTTTGCCAATTTTCCAAAAAGGACGATATTATGGAATTCTGTCTCTTGTTGTTTTTTTCCTTCTTTGTCTACCCAATACCTATCTGTGGCCAATCCAAAATTACAAACTAATTGACCTGATGGCAACTCTCTTTTTTGGGGATCTTGAGTTAATCTTCCAATCAAAAATACTTTATTTAAATTCATGTTTTTTCGCCTAAAATTTCTTCTAAAGTTTCTTCAATTTTTTCTAGTTCCACTTTCTTTGGTTTTTTCACTTTTTTGATTTCAACTTTCTTTTCCTTTGGCATTTTTCGTTTGAAAATCAAATACCTTAAAATATCTTTTTCTTTCTCAATTTTCTTTTTCAAATTGTCCACTTTAGATGGCTCAAGAAAAAAAGTTAAACTCACCAAAAACGCCTCTCTTTTTCCTTTTATTTCATAAGCTAGAGTTCTTTTTAAAGCTGGATTTTCCTCTTCCAAAATGCCACCTTCTTCTCTGATGGCTAAAATCATGTTTTTTTGAATCTCTTTCAATTTCTCTGGGGTAATATCAGGTGAAATTAAATAAGATAATTCATAATACCTCATAGTTTAAATTCAATGACATCGCCATCTTGGACAATGTAATCCTTGCCCACAATTTTTAAAAAACCTTTTTCTCTCGCTTTCTGCCAACCTCCAATTTCCAAAAATTTTTTCCAGTTTATAACTTCAGCTTTTACAAATTTTAAAAAATCAGAATGAATTTTTTTTGCTGCCTCTGTAATTTTACTTCCTCTTTTTATTGTCCAAGCTTTAGTTTCCTTTCCTCCAGCTATCGTGTAAAATGTTATCAAATCTAAAATTTTATAGCAAGATAGGATCAATTTTTCAATTTTAGATTCTAACCCCAATTCCTTTTTTTCTTCCTCTGTTAAATTGAGCATTTCCTCTTCTTCTTTCAAATTCATTTCCAAAAAATTAACTTTTGGCTTTTCAAAACTTGTTTTTCCGTTAACATTTAACAAATAAACAGCAGGTTTTTGGGTCAAAAACTGAAAATCTTTAATTTCTTCTTTCTCTTTTTCAGAAAGCGAAATTTCCTTAATTTTTTTTCCTTTCAAAACTTCTTCTCTTATTTTTTCTAATATTTCTTTTCTTTCTTTCTCTTTGCCTTTTTCCAATGCTCTTTCAATCGTTTCTAAATCTTTCATTAAAAGCTCTGTTTCTAAAATTTCAATTTCCTTTTGGGGATTAATTTCTCTCAAGACATTTTCTGCCTCTGGATTTTCAAAACATCTGATTACTTCACAAATGGCATCACAATGGCGAATATGGGCTAAAAATTGATTTCCCAAACCTTCCCCTTTATGAGCTCCCTTGATTAATCCTGCAATATCTACAAATTCAATTTTTGTGGGGGTTTTCTTTTCAGATTTGGTCAAAGAAAAAAGTTTGTCCAATCTTTCATCTGGGACAGAAACTATTCCCACATTGGGCTCAATGGTCGTAAAGGGCCTGGGAGAAATTTTTACTTCTCTCTTTGTCAAAATCTTAAAAAGGGTTGATTTTCCAACGTTTGGTAAACCGCAAATTCCTACTGAAAAAGACATCTTTGAATTTTAATCAAAAAACAAAAAATTTCAAATTAAACTTCTATCACTACTGGCAAAACCATAGGTCTTCTTTGGGTTTTTTCAAATAAAAACTGGCCAATTTTTTCTTTCAATTGATTTTTTACATGAACCCAATTGACCGCCCTCCCAGAGCCAATAGCTTTATTGACAATAGATACTGTCTTTTTTCTTACTTCTCTTAAAAGTTCTTTAGATTCTCTCAAATAAACAAATCCCCGGGAAATGATGTCTGGAGATTTTCTCACTCTTCCCAATTGTCTGTCTACGACGACAATTAAAACAAAAATACCATCTCTTGCCAAAACTTTTCTATCTCTCAAAACTACTTCTCCTACATCTCCAATTCCCAGTCCATCAACCATGACGTAGTTTGCAGGTACTCTTTTTTTCTCAAAAAACCAATCTTTTTTTGAAATGCAAATTTGCTGTCCATTTTCAGCCAAAATTATGTTTTTTTCTTTCATTCCCAAAGATTTGGCAATTTCAGCATGAGCGACCATCATTGAGTATTGTCCGTGAACTGGCATGAAAAATTTTGGCTTCATCATTTTTATCATTTTCTTTAGTTCTTCTTTTCTGGCGTGACCAGAAGCGTGAATGTCCATCATTTGATAGTGGAAGATTCTAGCTCCTTGTCTTAAAATTTCATCTTTCATTATTTGAACAGTTCTTTCGTTTCCGGGAATAACAGAAGAAGAGAAAATGACTGTGTCTCCTTTTTTGAAGCGCAAATATTTATGTTCTTTTGTTGCCATTCTCATTAAAACAGCTTCAGCCTCCCCTTGGGCTCCTGTACACAAAATAGTAATTTTTTTATCTGGAAGTTCTTTTAGTTGTTTTGGGGAAATAAAAGTTCTTCTTTTAGCTTTAATGTATCCCAAATGTTTGGCAATTTCTACATTGATTTTCATTGAATGCCCCTCAATTAAAACTTTTCTTCCCACTTTTTCAGAAATAGTAATGATTTGTTGGATTCTGTTAATTAAAGAAGCAAAAGTAGAAGCTATCACCCTTCCTTTAGCTTCAAAAATAATCTTTTTTAAATTTTCAAAAATTTCTTTTTCTGAAAGAGAGCTTCCTTCTTCTTCAGCTCCTGTAGAATCTGACATTAAAAGTAGAATTTTTCTCTTTCCTATTTTCCTCAATCTTTGAAAATCAGTTGGTAAATCAAAAACAGGATTTTTATCAAATTTAAAATCTGAAGTATGGAATATATTTCCCACTGGAGTTTTGATAAAAAGAGCCATATTATCTGGAATGTTGTGATTTATTCTTACAAATTCAATTTCAAAAGGTCCCAATTTAATTTTCATTCCATCTTTCACTTCTCTCACATCTAATTTTGGTTGATTTTCAAATTCTTCCTGTCTTTTTAAAATCAAACCCCTTGTTAAAGGAGAAGCAAAAAAAGTCAATTTTGGCGTCCAAATTTTCTCTAAAAGATAGGGAATAGCTCCAATGTGATCGTAATGACCATGAGTGAAAACCACTCCCAAAATTTTTTCTTTTTTATCTTTTAGATAATCGACGTTGGGAATGATATAATCTATTCCTGGCATGTCTTCTTCTGGCAACCTAAATCCCATGTCCACGATTAAAATTTTCCCTTTCCATTCAAAGAGGGTCATGTTTCTTCCTACTTCTCCCAAGCCTCCCAAAGGAATGATTTTAAGATAATTTTTTTCCATTTTTGTGCCCTCGGTGGGATTCGAACCCACACGCCTTAGAGGCATGCGCGCCTGAGGCGCACGCGTCTTCCAATTCCGCCACGAGGGCACAAAAGAGTTGCCCCTTCTCATTCTGCCATTAGCTTATACTCCTTCGATTTTGGCTAAAAATAAGAAAGTTTTCATCCATTTTTTTAAATCTCCACACTCTAACCATTTTCCAGAAACCTCCAGCCCCAAAATTTCCTCTCCTTTTTCAATCATTAACTTTAAAGCATTTGCTAAAATTAATTCTCCCTTTTGGAGAGGTGTTTTTTTCAAAAACTTAAAAACCCGTGGTGTTAAAACGTAGTTTCCTACTAAAGCAAAATTTGAAGGAGGAGATTTTTGAGGTTTTTCAATAAGATCCAAAATCCTATAAACCTTTCCTTTTATTCTTTTTACAGCTGGCACTCCATAAGCAGAAAGTCTTTTTTTGGGTAATTTATAAAGGCATAAAAAAGGTTTTTCATATTTTTCAAAAGCTTCAGCTAATTGTGCAGGAAAAGATTTTTTTCCAAAAGAAACATCGTCTCCAAACAAGACCAAAAAGGGTTCATTCTTGACGAACTTTTCCGCCTTTAAAATTGCATCACCATCTCCTTTCGGCTTTCTTTGGTAGGCTACTTTCCAGTTTATTTTAGGAATACTTTTCAATTCTAGAATTGCCTTTTCTTTCCCTCTTTCTTTTAAAATTTTTAAAAGCTCCTTTTTCTCCTCACCGAAATACTCGCGGATATATCTTTCGAAAATTTTTTTCTTTTGGGGAGAAATAACAAAAATAAATTCTTCAACTCCTGCTTCTAGTCCTCCTTCAACAATGTATTGAATGACCGGTTTTGCGTTCAAAGGTAAAAATTCTTTGGGGATTGTTTTGGAAATGGGTAAAAACCTAGTTCCTAAACCCGCAATAGGTACGATAGCCTTTTTTATTTTCATGAGTTTATTTTCCGAGCAAAAATCCAATCTCCCTCGGGAATTTTTTTAAAGCCCTTTTTCTCCTTAGAGGAGGGACTTTTTTGTAGTTTTTATTTTTTTTCCAGCCATAGACAGTTAAATAATAACACATCCCTCTTTTCTTTTCAATAGGAGAATAATCAGATTTTACTGTTTTTAAAATCCAGTTTCCAATTTTTAAATTTTTCTCTGTCGCATTAATAGTTACGTGGGC
>CAYSYN010000004.1:0-555 GCA_964435445.1 uncultured Candidatus Saccharibacteria bacterium | reverse complement strand
CAAACCCTGGAGGAATTTTTACAAATTCTCCTTTTTTCGCTTTCACAAAATACACCTCTTTTATAACATTTTCCCCTTTTTGCATCAAAAAAATTCCTTCTCCCTCTAAAACTTCATAGATTTCACCAAAATCTCCCAAGTGATAATGCCCTTTTGTTTTTACAAATTCTCTTCCCAAAACGTTTGGGGGAATTAAAGTAATGTCGTACCTTAAATCCCCTTTTTCTTTTACTCCTCTCCAAATATAATAGACAGGAAAATCTTCAAACTTTTTTAATTTTTCCCAATCCAAAAGAACGCTTTTTAATCCAGAGAGATATCTTATTTGAGTTGCCTTTTTTCTTTTATGTACCATTTTTCAACTTCTAAAAATCTTTCTGCTGGCTCAAAAATTTTCCCCCCAGAAACTCCTTTTATTTTTTTTGAAACAAAATAATTTAGATTTGGATTAAAAAGTAAAATGGCAGGCTTCTCTTTTAAAAATATTTTCTCAAATTACTTAAGTTTTTCTTTTCCTTTTTATTCGTCAATTTATCTCATTGCTTTTATCAAAAT
>CAYSYN010000003.1:0-16399 GCA_964435445.1 uncultured Candidatus Saccharibacteria bacterium | reverse complement strand
AATTGTTCTTTCAATTTTGGGAATTTTTTTAAAGTGGGGTCTTTTTTTAAAATTTCTTTTGCTTTTTCTCTTGCTAATTCAATCAATTTCAAATCTGTTAGTTTAGCTACTTTCAAGTTCAATTTTCCAGTTTGTCTCTCCCCCAAAAATTCGCCAGGTCCTCGAATTTCCAAATCTTTTTCAGCTAATTCAAAAGCATTTTCTGCGCTCAAGAGAGCTTCAATTCTTTTGGCAGATTTTTTTGTTGGCAAATGGGAAATTAAAAAACAAAAAGCTTTTTTTCCTGTTCTGCCAATTCTCCCTGCCAATTGATAAAGTTGGGATAGGCCAAATCTTTCTGCGTTTTCCACTACCAAAATGTTAACTTCTGGCAAATCAATTCCCTCTTCAATGACGTTTGTCGCTATCAAAATGTCTAAAATTTTTTCTTCAAATTCTCTCAAAACAATTTCTTTCTCTTTTGTTTTCATTTTTCCGTGCAAAATGCCAATTTTAAACTCTGGAAAAATTTTTTTTAATCTCTCTCTTTCTTCTTTTACTGTTCTCACTTCTGAAAACAATCTCCCCTTTTCTTTAAATTCAATTCTTGGGCAAACAAAAAAAGCTTGCTCGCCCTCTTTAATTTTTTCTCTCACAAATTCAAAAATCTTTTTCTCTTCTTTTGGCAAAAAGACTTTAATTTCCAAATCTCTTTTTCCAAAAGGCAATTCTTTTAAAATGGAAATATCCAAATCGCCAAACAAAGTTAAAGCTAAAGTTCTTGGAATGGGAGTGGCAGTCATAGAAAGGAAATGGGGCAAAATTTTTTGCTTTTCCAAAAGTTTTCTCCTTTGTCTTACTCCAAATCTGTGTTGTTCATCAAAAACCAAAAAAGCCAATTTTTTAAATTCTATTTTTTCTTCAAAAAGAGAATGGGTGCCAATTAAAATTTTCACTTCCCCTTCTTTTATCTTTTTTCTCATTTCTTCTTTTTTCATTTTTCTTCCCCCAAGTTCAACATATCCTTTTGTCAAAATTCCAATATTTTTTTCAAAATTTTTTAACATTTGAAAAATTCTTTTGTAATGCTGGGCAGCTAAAATTTCTGTGGGAACGACAATGGCAGATTGATATCCATTTTTGGCACAATTTAAAGCTAAAATGGTAGCTACCAATGTTTTCCCAGAACCAACATCACCTTGCAAAAGTCTGTTCATAGGAATTTCTCTTTCCATTTCTTTTAGCATTCGCCATGTTTCTCTTCTTTGAGAATCTGTCAATTTGAAAGGTAAAGATTTAATAAAATCTTTAATAACTTTGAGCTTAATTTTCAAAGGAAAAGATTTTTTTGTTTTTACTTTCAATTTCTCTTTTAAAACTTCAAGTTCTAGCAAAAATAGTTCTTCGAAAGAGAAGCGAAATTTTGCTTTTTGAATGTCATCTTTTTGTTTTGGAAAATGAATTTTTAAAATAGCTTCTTTTAAAGGAAGCAAATTCAAACTTTCTAAAATTTCTTTTGGCAAAAATTCTTTAGCTCTCCAAATCTCCTTTTTTATGATTAATGCCAGTTTTTCTCTTATCCATTTTGAAGAAATTCTTTTTGTTTCAGGATAAATGGGAACTATTTTCCCAGTGTGAACTAATTTGAAATAGGGAATTTTGGGAATTTTTTCATAGACAGGATGTTGCAAAAAAATTTCACCTTTTCTCTCAACTACTTTGCCAGAAAAGGAAAAAAATTCACCTTTTTTGAAAACATTTTTTAAAAAGGGTTGATTGTAAAAAATAGCTTTCATTTTTGAAGAAGAATCTGAAATTTCAACTTCAATCAAAAATTTTCTTTTTGGCAAAAATATTTCTCTCAAATTTTCAATTTTTCCTTGAACAGTAACGAGCATTTCAGGTTCAACTTCAGCAATCTTTAAAATTTTTGAAAAGTCTTGGTATCTGTTTGGAAAATAATAAAAACAATCTTTTATTTTTTCGATTCCTAGTTTTTTCAACCTCGTTATCTCTCTTTTTTTCAAATAGGGTAAATTTTCAATTTTTTCTTCCATCACTTCAATCTTACCAAGATTTTGATAGAATATAATAATGCCAAAATATTTTTTTGAAGCGAGAACTTTTGAAGGAGAAATAAAAAGAGGAGAAAGGGAGGCAAAAGATATTTTTGAATTGGCTAAGGCCTTAAGGAAAGAAGGCCTTATTTTAGTGAAAGCAGAAACTCCAAAAATGAAAAAGAAATTTAAAATTTCTCTTCCCTCTTTTGGGATCTCTTTAGTTGATAAAATGTTTTTTACAAGAAACTTGAAAGTGATGGTTTCAGCTGGTCTTCCTTTAACAAAGGCTCTTCCTTCTTTGGCAAAACAAGTAAAAAGCAAAAAATTTCAAAAAATTCTTTTTGATATTTCAGAAAGAATTGAGAGAGGAGAATCTTTTTCTTCTGCCATTTCTAACTACCCAAAAACATTCCCAGAACTTTATCAAAATATGATTAAAGTGGGAGAAGCAGGGGGAAGATTAGAGGAGGTTTTAGAAATTTTAGCTTTACAAATGGAAAGGGAAAATGAGCTAAAATCGAAAGTGAAAGGAGCCATGATTTATCCTGCCATTGTCATTTTTGCCATGATTGGCGTCGCTATCTTGATGCTTACACTTGTTGTTCCAAAACTAGCAGCTACATTTGAAGATCTAAAAATTGAGCTTCCTTTAACAACAAGAATTGTTATTGGGACAGGAAAATTTTTAGAAAAAAATTGGTATTTTTTAATTTTCTTTTTCATTTTTCTTTTTATTCTCTTTTCTCAGATTTTAAAAACAGAAAGAGGGAAAAAATTCTTTGACAGTATTTTATTAAAAATGCCTGTGATTTCAGACATTATAAAGAAGAACAATTCTGCTCTTTCTGCAAGAACATTAAGTTCTTTAATTGCTGCTGGGGTATCCCTTCCTCGGGCATTGGAAATTACCGCCAATACTTTAGGAAATATTTTTTACAGAGAAGCTCTCATTGAAGGAGCAAAAAGAGTAAAGAAAGGAGAAAAATTGTCTCAGGTTTTAAAAAATTATCAAAAATTTATTCCTTTAACTGTCATTTCCATGATTGAAGTTGGAGAAGAAACTGGAGCAACAGTTGAAATTTTGGCAAAATTGGCAAATTTTTACGAAGAAGAAGTAACAAGAGCGACAAAAAACTTAGCTTCTGTGATAGAACCTGTTTTGCTTTTAATAGTTGGGGGAGCAGTTGGTTTTTTTGCGGTTTCCATGGTCCAACCAATTTATTCAATGTTAGAAGCAGTAAAATGAAAAAAGGTTTAACTTTAATTGAGGTTTTAGTGGCCATTGCTCTTTCTTCTATTGTTTTTTTGGGGATTTTTGGCGCTTTTTGGTTAGCATCCAAGATTGTCGGGCTTCAAGAAAGAAAGGTTACAGCCACTCAAATTGCTCAAGGAGAAATTGAGAAAATGAGAAATTTACCTTATTTGGAAGTAGGAACAATTGATGCTCAATTGCCTTATGCAAAAGGAATTTTGGAAGAATCCACTACTACTATTTTAAATGGGGTAGAATACAAAATTGAAAGGAAAGTAAAATTTGTTTCTGATCCTTCA
The DNA here is from genome assembly GCA_964435445.1 of uncultured Candidatus Saccharibacteria bacterium. Taxonomy (GTDB): domain Bacteria; phylum Patescibacteriota; class Minisyncoccia; order Minisyncoccales; family GBS-2; genus CAYSYN01. Next base: position 12,809 of record CAYSYN010000003.1, on the reverse strand, counting down.
GACGGGGACGAAGAATGCCCTTTAGATTACAAAAAAGCAAAGATTAAAGTTTCTTTCTCTGGATTTTTGAAAGGAGAAGTTGTTTTAGAAACAGAGATTTCTCCAAAAGATAAAGTTGAAGAAGCCCAAGCTTGCCAAGAGCAACCTGCGGGAATTTTAAGTGTCTTTGTTTTTGATGCCAAAGGTGAAAAAGTTCTCTCACCAAAAATTGAAATTTTTGACCCAGAAACTGGAAATTTGATAGATTCAGCTGAACCTACTTCTGGAAGTTATGATTTTCCTTTATCTCCTGGTAAATATAAAGTTGTCGTTTCAAAAGAAGGATACTCTCAAGAAAGAACTTATGGCATAGATGAAATTGCTATTCCCCAAAAACCACATCCTATTGTTTTAGAAGGTGAAATTGCTCAAATTTCATTTTCCATCGATAAAGTTTCTTCCATTTTAGTAAAAACTCTTTCCCCTTGGGGAGAAGATTTTTTTGCTGATTCCTTTTTGGACGAAAGCAAAATTTCAGAAAAAGAAAATGTAAAAATTTCAGAAGGGGAAGTTAAACTAGCTTCTTCTACTGAAGGGTATGCTACTTCAGGTTATGTAATTTCTGTTGAAATTTCACCTTCTGATCTTTTAGAATGGGAAAATTTCTCTTTTACAGATGATGAACCTGATTTTGCAGATTTAAAATATCAAATTCTCTTTGCTTCAGACACTGAATGGTATTTGATTCCAGATTCTGATCTACCCGGAAACTCACAAGGATTTGACGAATCTCCAGTTGATCTTTCTTTGCTTTCTACGAGCACCTATTCCAAATTGAAATTGAAAGCTAATTTTTCAACAGAATCTCCCCTTCAAACTCCCACCCTTTTTGACTGGCAAGTTTCTTTTAAGACTTCAAGCCCTACCCCTATTCCAAATGTTAATTTCAATTTAAGAGGGGAAAAATTGATAGGATATGATGAAGAAGAAAATCCAGTTTACAAATACGACAAAGACCATCAAACAGATTCTTCAGGCAAAATCTTAATTTCCAATTTAGAATGGGATATATATCATTTTTCAAACTTTCAAAAAGATTCTCAAACTTTAGATTTGGTCACTTCCACTCCTCCTACTCCCCTTTCTTTAGAACCTGCCACAGATACACAAGTTGATCTTTATTTGGAATCTCAAAATTCTCTTTTGGTCACAATCGAAGACGCAAATACTTTAAATCCCATATTTTCTGCTACTTGCACCCTTTCATCTTTAGATTATGAGGAAACTCAATATACAGATGAAAAAGGTCAAACTTTATTTATTCCCCTTGAAACTAAAACATATACCCTTTTTGTTGAAGCCGCAGGTTATGATTCAACTACTACTCAAGTTTTTGTTTCTGGAAAAACTTCAAAAACAGTAAGGCTTTATCCTTCTGAATAAAATGCCAAAGGATATAAAGTTTAAAAAATTATTTGCCATGACACTTGTAGAAGCTCTTGTCGCTCTTTTTATCTTTTCTGTCTTAATAGCAGGCATTTTTGGTTTAACTTTTATTTTGTACAGAACAAAATCTTATGAGTGGGAACAATCTTTAGCTATTGCTGAAGCTAGAAGAGGAGTAGAAAAGATGGTAAGGGAAATAAGGGAAGCAAGGGAAGGGGAAAATGGAGCATATCCAATAGAATACGCAGGAGACAAAGAATTCATTTTTTATTCAGATGTTGATGATGATGGAAAAGTAGAAAGAGTGAGATATTTTCTAGGCCAAATTTCTTCTCAAACTCAAACAAAAGAGTGCCAAACTTCACAAAAAGGAGGGTCTTGTTCTGTTTCTTTTTCTGATTTTTTGGGAGAAGGGGAATTAAAATCCGCCAAAGTTTCTGTTTCTGTTGATGGGGATTTTGGAGCTTACACAGAGTATGCTGAAATTTTTGCAGATGGTGAAAAGATTGGAGAAGTTTGCAGAACATCTTGTAAAGATTGCAAAGGAACATGGCAGGGAACAGTTTTGTTTGATGTGACAGATTTTGCCAAAGACAATTTCATTTCTTTTTTAGCTGATGCTTCAAAGAGAGTTGATCCTCTTTGTCCTTTTTCTATGAAAGCAAAATTTGATTTTTCCTTTACTCAAGAAATTCAAACTACTCAATTGAAAAGAGGAGTGATAGACCCTGTAGGAGATCCTCCTTCTTATCCTCAAGATGAAGAAAAAGTTTCTATTATCACAAATTATGTTAGAAACGCTCCTCCAATTTTTGAATATTTTGACAAAGAGGGAAATAAAATTGAAGATTTTTCTTTAAGATTGAAAAACACAAGAGTGGTGAAAATATTTTTGGTAGTCAATGTTAATCCCCAAAGGCCGCCTACAGAATATCAAATTGAAACATTTATTCATTTAAGGAATTTAAAAAAAGAATGAAAAGGAAAGCAGCAATTTTAATTTATGTTTTGGTTTTTGGAATATTTTTCCTTCTTTTATTGGCAGGACTTTTAGGTTTTATCTTGAGCCAGTTGAAAGTAGCGAAGCAGAAAATAGCTTGGCAAAAATCCTTTGAAATTGCAGAAGCTGGAATAGATTATTACAGATGGTGCTTAAACAATGAGATAAATTGCCCTTTAGAAAAAGATTATGAAGACATTGAGGGGCAAACAATTGGCCACTTTAAAATCGATCTTCAAACGAATGCAAATTGTGGTCAAATTATTTCTCAAAAAATTGTTTCTCAAGGATGGACAAAAGATTTTCCAAATTTGAAGAGAAAAATTTCTGTATTTTATGCTAAAGAATCTGTGGCAAAATATTCTTACATTTTAAATTCAAACGTTTGGGTAGGTTCAGATCATGTTATTAGAGGACCTTTTCACTCAAACGGGGGAATAAGGTTTGATGGTCAAAATTTATCAAAGGTCAGTTCTGCCCAAGAAGAATGGGTTTGTACTCAATCTTTTGGATGTGGGCCAGAGGGAGTAGGTTATGGTTTGGGACTTTGTCCTCCAGAATGTGAAATTAGAGATTTTCAGTGCATTTGTCCAGGAGTATTTTCCACCACTGACGTTTCAAACAGAGATCTCTTTTCCTTTCCCATTCCTTCTTTTGATTTTGATGGAATTACAGCAGATTTGGCTCAGATTAAAGCAGCCGCTCAAGAATCTGGAATTTATTTGCCCCCTTCAAAAGATATTGATTCTAAGGGAAAGGGGTATCACTTAATTTTCCGTTCAGATAAAACAGTGGAAATTAAAATTATTACAAAACTTTCTCCCACTCTAGCTTATTCTTTAGAAGAAGGATGGCACGAGGATTACTTTACCATTGTTTCAGAGTATACTTACAAAACACTTCAAATTCCTTCTGATTGCTCTGCCATTTTTGTTGAAGACAATTTGTGGCCCCAAGGTATAATAGAGGGAAAAGTAACAGTAGCTAGCGCAAATTTAATTGCCGCAAATAAAGATACAGATGTCATTTTAGAATGGAATTTAGATTATGCAGAAGGAGGAGAAGAAGACGGGTTAACATTGATTGCTGAAAGAAGCATTCTCATTGGTCCAGATTCTCCAAACGATATGGTATTGAGAGGAATTTTCATTGCCCAAAAAGGAAGGTTTTCAAGAAATCACTATCCATGGAACATAAAAAATTCGCTGACTATATATGGATCAATCGTCTCTAACGGAAGGGTGGGAACCCAATGGATAACGCTTGGAGGTCATATTGTTTCAGGATATAAAAACAGGGAAACTTACGTGGACCCAAACTTGATTTACAATCCTCCTGTCTTTACTCCTTTTCTTTCCCAAAATTTTGAAATTTTAAAGTGGGAAGAGCTTTAGCTATAATAAAAAATCCATGGAATTTTTTCCCCTAAAACCTGAAACTTTTGGCATCGACATTTCAGATTTATCCATTAAAGTTGTGAAATTGAAAGAAAGAAAAGGAAAATACATTCTTTCTTCTTTTTCCAAAATTAAGATAAAAGAAGGAGTTATTAAAAACGGCGAAATTAAAAATGAAGAGAAAGCTGTTTCTTACATTAGAGAAGCTTTAAAATCAGTCAAAGGAGAGAAAATAAGAACAAAATACGTGATAGTTTCTCTTCCAGAGGAGAAAACCTTCTTAACAGTTGTTCCCATGCCCTTAATGTCAGACGAAGAATTAAGTAGTGCCGTTCTATTTGAAGCAGAAAATTACATTCCTCTTTCGTTAGACAAAGTATATTTGAGTTGGGAAAAACTACCTCTCTCTTCAGAAATTTCTCAAAGAATAGAAGTTTTAGTTTGTGCTTGTCCTAAAAAAGTTGCCAATTCGTATTTGAGAGTTTTGAAAAAAGCAGGTTTGGAACCTATAGCTTTTGAGACAGAGTCATTAGCTATTGCTAGAAGTTTGATTCCAAAAAGTGAAAGAAATTTGGCTACTTTAATTTTAGATCTTGGCGAAACAAAAACTCTTTTGGCAATTTATTTTAAGAATTCTGTGAGGTTTACAACAAATTTGCCAATTTCGGGAAAACTTTTCACTGAATTAATTGCTAAGAATTTAAAAATAAAATTTTCTGCTGCTGAAAAACTGAAGATAGAGTATGGATTAAAGGAAGCTTTGAAAATGAAATTTGTAGATCCAATGAAAATTTTTAAAGTAGAAAAAGGAAAAATTTTTGAAGCTTTAGTTCCAGCCTTGGTTGATTTGATCGAACAAATAAAAAAAGCTATGACCTTTTTTGAAACTCACGACCATAGATTTTTAAAAGGGGGCAAAATTAAAAAAATTTTAATTTGTGGGGGAGGAGCTAATTTGAAAGGTTTAAGAGAGTTTTTAGCTCTCAAATTACAGGTTCCAGTTGAATATGGTAACCCTTTCACGAATCTCTCTTTTTTAAAACCTCCTTCTCTTCCTTTTGAAAAAACTTTAAGTTTAACTACAGCAATAGGTTTGGCAATGAGAAAATATGATTAATCTTTTACCCCCAGAACAAAAAAAAGAATTAGAAAATCAGGAAAAATTAAAAATTTTAATTCACGCCGGGGTTTTGATTTCTACTTTTTTCATTTGTTTATCAATGTTGTTTTTCGCTCTCAACCTTTTTTTAGATGGCCAACTTGAAGCAAAAAAAATTATTTTTAATTCTCAATTGCAAAACTTAGATTTAGAAACAGAAAAAAAGATTTTAGAAAAGAACAAACTTCTCAATGAAATTTTTAAATTTGAAAAAGAAAAAAAAGATTTCTCATTTGCCCTCAAAAGAATCTTTGATAATCTTCCAGAAAAAATTGAATTAAAAAGCATTTCTCTAGAAAAAACAAAAGAAAGGAAGATTCACGCCTATTTGACATGTTTTGCCCAGACGAGAGAGGATTTAATCAAGTTAAAGGAAGTTCTAAATAGAGAATTTGAAAAAGTCTCTTTTCCTCCTGAAATTTGGTTTAAAGAAAAAGACATTGATTTTACCGTTAGTTTTGTCATAAAATGAGCACGCCAAAAAAAATTAAATTTACTATTTTCTTTTTTGCCATTTTCATTTCTTTTTTACTCTATTTTTCATTTTTTCTATTTTCTCAAATTCAGCAAAAGTCCACTCAAATTTTAGAAAAAAAGAGAGAGATATTGACCATTGAGAATAGAAGAGAAGCAATTGAGGAATTCAAAAATAAAGAAGAAGAACTGAAAAGAGTTGAGGAAGCAGTTTTTAAAAAAGAATTACCCCTACCTTTTGTTGAATTTTTAGAGAAAATTTCAAAAAACCTTGGAGTTTCTTTTGAGGTTTCTCTTCAAGAGTTTCCGACAAAGAAAAAAGTTAAAATCTTTCCTATTTTCCAAATAGATTTTTCTGGGGAATTTCCCATGGTTTTTTACTTTTTGGAAAAACTTGAAAAAGGGAAGTTTTTAGTAAGCGTACAAAAATTGATGATATCTCAGACAGAAGAAGGTTTAAAAGGTTCTATTCTTGTTGAAGTTTTTGCAAAATGAGGATCATGAGAATTAAGTTTGGAAAATTAAGAGATAAAATTTCAAACCTTCCACGAAGTTTGACAGAAAGGAGGTTTGCTACTCTCTTTTTCTTAATTTTTCTTGCTTTATTAATTTCGTCTTTTGTTTTTTTCAGATATCATGTTTTTGTTCAAAAACAGAAAATACAACCTAAGGAGGTTATAAAGTTGGACACTGAAAAACTAGAAAAGATATTAGAAATTTTAGAGAAAAGAAAAGAGGAGTTTGAAAAAATTGAACAAAGAGAGTACAAAAATCCTTTTTCTCCCTTGTAAAAATTTCAATTTTTTTCTAAAATCTCAAAGAGAGTTCGCCCCTGTAGCTCAATGGATAGAGCACCGGCCTTCTAAGCCGGGGATAGAGGTTCAACTCCTCTCAGGGGCACAAAGGCAAAATCGCGATCGCGACATTTAGTAACTGTGACACGTTTTGTGTGATCGCACGAAATGTGTCACCAGCCGAGGTAGGGAGAGAAACTGATATAATCTTGGAGAGTTGTAAAAGTAAAATCTTGCCGATGTTTAAATCGACAGTTTAAGTTTTGGGCCAATTTTCTATCATTAAAAGTTTCTTTTTGTTTTTTATGGGAAGTTTTTGATAGATGGCTTCTGTAATATGGGGCAAAAAGGGGTGCAAGAGTTTTAAAGAATTTAGCAAAACAAGAATCAAAATTTTCTCCGTTTTTTCCCTTGTTTTTTTGTTCTTTAGCTTTTCTTTTGAGAATTCAATGTATTTGTCGCAAAATCTATGCCAGAAAAAGTGGTATAATGTTTCAGCTGCTTTTCCAAATTCAAAATTTTCTAAAAGTTTATTTGTTTCTTTGATTGTTCTTTTCAAATCTTTCAAAATTTCTCTTTCTTCTCTCTCCAATTTCATTTTTTCAATTTCTTTGAGAGAGGGTACTTTAGTTTCTTTTTTAATTTGCATTAAAACAAATCTGGAAGCGTTCCAAATTTTATTGCAAAATTTTCTGCCTGTTTGACAAAAAGCTTCATCAAACCTTAAATCTTGCCCTTTCTTTACGTGCCAAACAATACCAAATCTGGTAGCATCAGCTCCATATTTTTCAATTAAATCTAAAGGATCTACTCCAATTCCTAAAGATTTTGACATTCTTTTTCCTTCTTTCGTCAAAACAGTAGGATTAATAAAGACAATTTTAAAAGGCTCTTTTTTCAAAAATTCCAGACCACAAAATATCATTCTTGCTACCCAAAGATTAATAATATCTCTTCCTGTAATCAAAACGTCAGTGGGATAAAATTTTTTCAAATCTTTTGTCTTTTTTGGCCAACCAAAAACAGCAAACGGCCAAAGAGCAGAAGAAAACCAAGTATCTAAAACATCCTTTTCCCCTTTTAGAGGAATTTTGTGTCCCCACCAAATTTGTCTTGATAGACACCAATCTCTTACGTTTTTTAACCAATCAAAATATATTTTTTCATATTTTTTTGGGACAAATTTTACTTTTTTTGTTTTGACAGCTTTGATAGCTTTTTTAGCTAAAACTTCCATTCTCAAAAACCATTGCCAAGAAGGAATAATTTCCAAAATACTTTTGCATCTATAACAAATTGGGAGAGAAATTTTGTAAGGTTCTATTTTTACTAAACCCCCTTTTTCTTTTAAAATCTCAACAATCTTTTCTCTAGCTTCAAGAGTGCTTAAACCCTCAAATTCTTTTGGCACATTTATCATTCTTCCTTCTTCATCTATTACTTCTACCATCTCCAATTTATGTCTTTTTGCTATTTCATAATCTACAAAATCATGAGCTGGGGTAATTTTTACTGCTCCTGTACCAAATTTTGGATCTACTCTGTAATCTTTGATAATAGGAATTTTCTTTTCTAAGATGGGCAAAATTACTTTTTTTCCCACTAACTTTTTATATCTTTTGTCTTTTGGATTTACAGCTACAGCCACATCACCTAGCATCGTTTCTGGTCTTGTTGTAGCTACTATAATTGAAGGGGGATATTTTATGTAATATAAAAAACCATTCATTTCTTTTCTTTCAACCTCCAAATCAGAAAGAGCGCTTTTACATCTTTTACACCAATTAATTGGTCTCTTTCCCCGATAAATTAAGCCCTTTTTGAAAAAATATAAAAAGGCAGTTTTCACTGCCAAAGAATAGTTTTTATCTAAAGTAAATCTGTTTCTTGACCAATCAAGAGAACATCCCAACTTTTTAAATTGTTCTAAAATTATATTTCCGTATTTTTTTACCCATTTTTTAACTTCTTTTAAAAATTTTTCCCTTCCCAAATCAAACCTTGTTTTTCCTTCTTTTTTTAACTTTTTCTCTACTACATACTGGGTAGCAATACCTGCATGATCTGTTCCTGGCACCCAAACAGTTTTGAAACCTTCCATTCTTTTTTTTCTTATTAAAATATCTTGCAATGTCGCATTTAAAGCGTGTCCCATGTGCAAAGAACCTGTCACGTTTGGGGGAGGTAAAACAATAGAAAAGGTTTTCTTTCTTTTTCCTGGAAGTTTATCTGGATTAAATAAACCTGATTTTTCCCAGAGTTTGTAAATTTTCTCTTCTACTTTTTTTGGATTGTAAACTTTTTCTAAAATCATATTCTTGAGTTAGGTTTAGCTTCTATTTTTTCATATTTTTTCGTTGCTTCTTTTTGATGGAAATATCCTGCCAAAGCTACCATCAAACCATTGTCTGTGCAAAGTTCCTTTTTTGGGAAGAAAATTTTTCCTTTCCACGCTTTTAAAAATTGTTTTCTCAATTCTTTGTTAGCTACAACTCCTCCTCCTAAAATTATAGATTTTGCTCTGAAATTTTTAGCTGCGTTCAAAGTTTTTTTGAGCAAAACATCAATGATTGCCTGTTGAACTTCTCTTGCCATTTCTCTTTTAAAAGAAAGCAATTCTTTTTCTTTCTCTTTTCTCTTTCTTAAATCGTACAAAACAGCTGTTTTCAAGCCGGCAAAAGAGAAGTCATAGTTTTTTTGATGAATCATGGGTCTTGGCAAAGAAATTTTGTGTTTTTTCTTTCCTTTAAATTTGGAAGCTAGTTTTTCAATTTTTGGTCCTCCAGGATAAGAAAGACCCAAAAGCCTCGCTACTTTATCTAAACATTCACCTGCTGCATCATCTCTTGTCTCTCCCAGTAATTTGTATTTTAAAAATTTTCTCATCAAAATCAATTGGGTGTGACCACCTGAAACAATCAAACCAATGGCAGGAAAAATATTTTTTTCTTTTCTTTTTAAAAAATTAATTAACAAGTGGGCTTCCAAATGATTTATTCCCACTAAAGGAATTTTTAATTTTTTTGCCAAATTTTTGGCAAAATTTATTCCCTCCCAAAGACAGGGTTCCAAACCTGGTCCTACAGTAACAGAGATTAAATCTATTTTTGGATTTTTAGCTTTCTTTAAAGCTTTTTTAAAAACAATTGGCAAATTTTTTTTATGCTCTCTTTTTGCTAAATATGGCCAAACTCCTCCATACTTTGCGTGGAGTTTTACCTGAGAAGAGACCAAATTAGCCAAAACTTTGAATTTTTGTTTTTTAATTTCTAAAATCCCAATTGCTGTATCGTCACAAGATGTTTCAATTCCCAAAACAATCATTTTCAAATTTTAACTTGAAGATTTTTTAAATTCCAGATATTATCAATAGTAGTTAGTTGTTAGTAGTTAGTTTTTAGTAGTTAGCGAAACTTCCAAATTGTGAAAGTAATTTGAGCAGGTCAAGCTATTGCCCGTGGCCTGCGTCCCCATAGTTTAATCGGATAAAACATCAGCTTGCGGAGCTGAAGATGGGAGTTCGAGTCTCCCTGGGGACAGAGGTGGCTGTAGCTCAATTGGTAAGAGCGCCTGGCTGTGGCCCAGGAGGTTAGGGGTTCAAATCCCCTCAGCCACCCATTTTTCTTTCTCCCAGTTTCACTTTAATTTCTAGCATTTTTCCTTCTCTTAAAACTTTCAAATTAATTTCATCTCCAATTTTCTTTGTCGCTAAAATGTCAGCTAAAGGATTTTCTTCTGTAATTTTTTTTCCGTCCATTTCTAAAATGATATCGTATTCTTTCAAACCAGCTTTTTCAGCCGGGGAATCTTTAATAATGGCAGGTTCTCCAAAACTTTCCCTGACAATCAAAGCTCCATAGTTTACAGGAAGCTTTTGAGCTTTGGCAATTTGCTCGTTCAAAATGACGTATCTTACTCCCAAAAAAGGTCTTCTTATTCTTCCGTATTTTTTCACCTCTGCCAAAATTCTCTTTGCATAATTTATGGGAATGGCAAAGCCAATATTCTCTGCTCCCATGACCATGGCGGTATTAATTCCAATTACTTTCCCTTCCATGTTAACTAAAGGTCCTCCAGAATTTCCAGGATTAATGGCAGCATCAGTTTGGATTAAACCCCTTAAAGTAGTGGCTTTAAAAGGCAATCCTCCATAAGCTGTAATTTTTCTTGACAAACCAGAAACAATTCCAGCCGACAATGTATCTTCAAATTCTCCCAAAGGATTGCCAATGGCTAAAACTTGTTCTCCCAACTCAATTTTATTGGAGTCCCCTAGCTCCAAGTAGGGAAGGGGTTTTTTAGCATCTATCTTTAAAACAGCAATGTCAACTAAAGGATCTCTGGCTAAAACTTTGGCTGGATATTTTTCTTTTGGGGTTACCAAAACTGTATAATCTGCTTCGGGATCTGAAACGACATGATTGCAAGTTAGGACGAAACCATCTGGGGAAACAATAAAACCAGAACCCCCTCCTATTTTCGTTTTCTCTTTTTCTTTTTTAAATTTTGGCAAAATATATTTTTCCCCATAAAAGGGAAACAAATAAAAACCTTCAACTTTTGGAAGGTCTTTGGTAATGACGATTGTAATAACAGCAGGACAAGCCTTTTTTGCTACTTCAACGAAAGGCGATTTCTTTTCCATATCGTTGATTTTAGCAAAAAATTTGATATAAAGAAAATATATGTCCCCGTAGCTCAAATGGAGAGAGCGGCGCCCTCCTAAGGCGCAGATGGAGGTTCAATTCCTCCCGGGGACATTAAATAGTTGTTAGTAGTTAGTGTTTAGTAGTTAGTAATTAGTTTTTAGTAATTAGCGGTTAAGAGGACTCCAACCGAGCGAAGCGAGGTTGGAGAAAGCGACACCACGCCGAGCGAATTACCTCAAACTGCTTTCGTAGTTTGAGCCAGTAAGTGCGAGGCGTAGGTGGCGCGCGGGCCCATAGCTCAGTTGGTAGAGCGCCGCTATGGCATGGCGGAGGTCGTGGGTTCAATTCCCACTGGGTCCACAAAATAGTTGTTAGTAGTTAGCGGTTGGTATTTAGTAGTTAGCAATGAGGCCTCCAGCCGAGCGAAGCGAAGCTGGAGAAAGCGACCGCACGGCGAACGTAAATAGTCATTAGTAGTTAGCATTTAGTTCTTAGTAAATAGTGAGGTCTCCACGCGAGCGAAAGCGAGCGTGGAGGAAGGGACACCGCACCGAACGTAGATCTCTCATTTTGCAAAGCAAAATGAGCTGGTCAAGTGAGGTGCCGGTGGCCCGTGCCGGGGTAGTGTAGCTGGTGCGCACGCAGGTCTGAAAAACCTGAAGATCCGGTTCGATTCCGGACCCCGGCACAAAAAATTGTTAGTAGTTAGTAATTAGTCGGTAGTAAATTAGTAACCTTTAGGAGGGGGTGACAGCGAAGCCTTCGGCGTTTAAAACGACGGAGGCGGAGCGCCATGGAGGGGAAACCTCGGTTTCCCCTAGGGGAGCGGAGCGAAGCGAGCCGAAGGCGAGCGCCCGAGCGAGCTTTTAGCGAGTGAGGGAAAGCGGAGCGACAAAAGGGGGTGTAGCTCAGTGGTAGAGCACTCGCCTTATAAGCGAGTGGTCGTAGGTTCGATCCCTACCACCCCCATAAAATAGTTGTTAGTAGTTAGTAATTAGTAGTTAGTAATGAGGCCTCCCCCAGATGTACATCTGGGGGGAGAGAGGGACACCGCACCGAACGTAGATCCCTCATTTTGCGAAGCAAAATGAGCAGGTCAAGTGAGGTGCCGGTGGCCCGAGGCCCCGTCGTCTAGTGGCTAGGACACCAGTCTTTCAAGCTGGTAACAGGGGTTCGATTCCCCTCGGGGCCACATGAACTATCTCAACATTGGAAAAGCTTCTCATCTGAGAAAAAAAAGAGAAAGGTTCTTTTATAGATTTTTAGAAATGCTCCCTGGGATTCTATCTTGTAGTACTCTAATTTTAGCTTTTTTTCTTTCTTTTTCTGCCCCCACGATCGTCGCCCTTTTTATTATTCTCTTTGATCTCTATTGGTTATTAAAAGTTATTTATTTTGTTTTCCATCAAATTTTTTCTTTTTCTGAAATGAAAAAAAATTTAAACGTGAACTGGAGAGAAAAAATTAAAGAATTTAAAAATTGGGTAGAAATTTATCATTTAATTTGCCTCCCTTTCTACAAAGAAGGAAAAGAAATTGTAGAAAGTACTATTTTGGCTTTAAAAGAAGCTAACTATCCCAAAGAAAGAATGATGGTAATTTTAGCAGTAGAAGAAAGAGGAGGAGAAAAAGCTAAAGAAATTGCCAAAGAAATGAAAGGAAAATATGAAAAAGATTTTTTTAAATTTTTTGTTTTTATTCACCCCCCAAAATTACCAGGGGAAGTAGCAGGAAAAGGGTCTAACGTGAATTTTGCCATAAAAAAAGTAAAAAAAGAAATCGAAAAATTGGGCATTCCTAAAGAAAATATCTTATTTTCTGTTTTTGATATAGATACGAGAGTTTATCCAGATTACTTTCTTTGTCTTACATATCATTATTTAAAATTAGGAAAACCCCAAAACAGAGCTT
>CAYSYN010000002.1:8977-22169 GCA_964435445.1 uncultured Candidatus Saccharibacteria bacterium | reverse complement strand
TTTACTTTTTTTTCTTTTAACAAATTTTGGATTTTTTTCTTTACCTCTTTAATTTTTCTTTTCTTTCTTAAATTTCTTAACCTTCTTTTTTCGCTCTTTCTCAAATTTTTTTTAGCTGATTTTGAAATTGCCATAATCTTTTATTTTCCACTTTTTATTTTCTTTATCAAGTCTCTAATTTGAGCTGCTCTTTCAAAATCTAAATTTTGAGCAGCTTGCCACATTTCTTTTTCTAAAAGTTTCAAATCTTTAATGAAAAAAAACTCAGCTAAAATTTCTTTTTTCTTTTTAGCAAATGGCCACTCTCTTATTGGTTTGATAATGGGCTTTGGAACAATGCCATGTTTTCTATTGTATTCTTTTTGAATTTTTCTTCTTCTTTTCACTTCTTTTATTGCCTCTTTCATTGATTTTGTTATTTCGTCAGCATACAAAATAACATGACCTTCAGGATGTCTAGCTGCTCTTCCCATAATTTGAATTAAAGTGGTAGTTGACCTTAAAAATCCCTCTTTGTCAGCATCCAAAATACCAATTAGGGCTACTTCTGGCAAATCCAGCCCTTCTCTTAAAAGATTAATTCCCACTAAAACATCGTATTTTCCTTCTCTCAAATCTTTTAAAATCTGAGGTCTTTCCAATGTTTTTATTTCAGAATGCAACCAAGCACAGGAAATGCCCTCTTCTTTCAAATAATCTGCCAAAGATTCTGCCAATCTTTTAGTCAATGTTAAAACCAAAGTTCTTTGTTTTTTGGCGATTCTCTTTTTTATTTCTTCAATCAAATCTTTTACTTGATTTTTTGTTGGTCTAATTTCAATTGAAGGCTCCAAAAGCCCTGTTGGCCTGATCAATTGTTCAACGATGTATTTTTTGGTAGCCATTTTCCTTTCATATTCTCCGGGAGTGGCAGAAACATAAATTATTTGCTTTACTTTTTTGTTAAATTCCTCAAAAGTTAAAGGTCGATTGTCAATACAAGAAGGCAATCTAAATCCATATTCAATTAAAGTTTCTTTTCTCGCTCTATCTTGATTTGCCATCGCTCTCAATTGGGGAATAGTTAAATGGGATTCGTCAATGAAAATTAAAGGATCTTTTTGGAAATAATCTAAAAGAGTAAAAGGAGCTTGGCCTGGTTCTCTAAATTCCAAATGTCTTGAATAATTTTCAATTCCATGACAATATCCTGTTTCTTCTATCATTTCTAAATCATAGTTTGTTCTTTGTTCTAATCTTTGCGCTTCTAAAAACTTTTTTTGTTTCTTTAATTCCTTTAACCTTTCTTGGAGTTCCAATCTGATATTTTCTAGAGCAATTTTCAACCTTTCTTGAGGAGTAACCCAAAAATGGGCAGGGTAAATTTTGTATTTTCCTTCAAGTAATTTATATTTTGGCATCAAAGGATCTTTGGCAAGCAAAATCTTTTCAATGGCATTTCCAAAAAATTCTACTCTTAAAATTTCTTTTCCTGTAACCAAAAAAATGTCTATGGCGTTCCCTCTTACTCTAAAAGTTGCAGGCTTGAAATCAAAATCGCTTCTTTGATATCCCAAAATAGCTAAATTTTCCAAAAACTTTTTCCTTTTTATTTTTTGCCCTTTTTTTATTTCCAAAGCTACTTTCTGATAATCAAAAGGAGAACCTATGTTATAAATACAAGAAACAGAAGCTACGACAATAACATCATCTCTCGTTAAAACGTCTTGAACTGTCGCATGTCTTAATCTATCAATCTCTTCGTTTATTTTGGCATCCTTTTCAATGTAAGTGTCAGTTTCTGGAATGTAAGCTTCTGGTTGATAATAGTCATAATAAGAGACAAAAAAATGAACCGCATTTTCTGGAAAAAACTCTTTAAATTCTTGGTACAATTGAGCACACAATATTTTATTTGGGGAAATGACAAGAGCTGGCCTTTTCATTTTTTCGATCGTCATTGCCATTAAAAATGTTTTCCCACATCCTGTCACTCCCAAAAGCGTATGGTGTTTCTGACCTGTTTTTAAGTTTCTTACTAATTTTTCTACAGCTTCTTTTTGGGGTTTTGTGGGTTTGAATGGAGCCTTTAATTTGAACATGTTAAAATTTAGTTGATGAAAGAATTTTTAAAAAAGATTTTACCTCCTTTTTTCATAAATATTTATCATTTTATTTTAGCACTTTTGGGAGCTTTAATTTACAAGTTTCCTTCTAAAAAATTAACTTTAATTGGCGTGACAGGAACTAACGGGAAAACAACGACGACAGAAATGATCTGTCAAATTTTAGAAAAAGCTAATTTTAAGGTGGCCTTGATTAATTCAGTAAGATTTAAAATTGGGAAAAAGACAGAAATTAATAAATTGAGAATGACCATGCCAGGAAGATTTTTTATTCAAAGATTTTTAAAAAAAGCTTTAAAAGAAGGTTGCCAGTATGCCATTTTAGAAGTGACATCTGAAGGAATAAAGCAGCACAGACACAGATTTTTAGATTTCCAAGTAGCTGTCTTTTTAAATTTAGCTCCAGAACATATTGAATCTCATGGTTCTTTTGAAAAATACAGAGAAGCTAAAGGAAAATTGTTTAAAGTTACAAAAGATATTCATGTTATTAACGTAGAAGATGAAAACGCAAATTATTTTTTAAAAAATTTTTCTGCTAAAAAGAAAATTACTTTTGGCTTAAAAAAAGGAGACTTCAATTTAGAAAATACTCAAATTAAACTTAAAATTTTGGGCAATTTTAATTATTACAATGCTCTAGCTGCTTTTTGTGTTGCTTTTTCTCAAGGCATTGACAAAAAAATAATTTTAAAAGCCCTAGAAGAATTTGAAGGAGTACCAGGAAGAATGGAAATGGTAATTGAAAGGCCTTTCAAAGTCATTGTAGATTATGCTTTTACTCCTTTTGCTTTAGAAAAAGTATATAAAACAATCGAAGAAAAATTTGAACCCAGAGAAATGATAGCTGTTTTGGGAGCTTGCGGGGGAGGAAGGGATAAATGGAAAAGGCCAGTTTTGGGAGAAATAGCAGCAAAATATTGCGATAAAGTCATTGTTACTAACGAAGACCCTTACAATGAAGATCCTTGGCAAATTATTGAGCAAGTAGCTTCAGGAACAAAAGGGAAAGCAAAAAAGATTTTAGATAGAAGGGAAGCTATCAGAGAAGCTTTAAAAGAAGCTAAGGAAGGAGACGTTGTTATTATCACTGGTAAAGGATGTGAACCCTCAATTTGCATTGGAAATAAAAAAATTCCTTGGGATGACAGAAAAGTTGTAAGAGAAGAATTTGCAAAAATTTATGGAAAAATTTGAAATTTTAGAGCACATATCGGATTTGAAAATTAGAGTTTTTGGGAAAACAAAAAAAGAGCTTTTTGAAAATGCCATGTTGGGAATGTTTGAAGCAGCAAGATATGAAAAATCTGTCGATGTCAAACATCGACAGGAAAAAGTTAAGGTTAAAATAAAGTCATTTGATTTACCTTCCCTTTTAGTTGATTTTTTGAGCGA
Organism: uncultured Candidatus Saccharibacteria bacterium; assembly: GCA_964435445.1. Lineage (GTDB taxonomy): Bacteria > Patescibacteriota > Minisyncoccia > Minisyncoccales > GBS-2 > CAYSYN01. Next base: position 18,669 of record CAYSYN010000002.1, on the reverse strand, counting down.
AATTTTGTACTTGGTGGAAACAAAAAAATTAGTTTTTGAAAAAATAAATTTTAAAAAATTTACTGAGACTGAAATCGAAGCTGCATTGATTGGAAAACCTTTAAAAAGAATGGGAGTTCACATTAAGGGAGTGACTTATCATGGTTTGGAAATTTTGAGGAAAAATGATATTTGGCAAGCTACTATTTTATTTGATATTTAAAAATTACTTTTTTGGCTGAAAATTTGTTAAAATCACTCTATGATTTCAAAAAGAGATTTTATCAAAATTTCAGATTATCTTTGGGAAATTCCTAAAAGTTTTAGGCACGATATGAGAGTGCCAGCTAGAATTTATGCTTCAGAAAAGATGCTAGAAGATACTTTTAGAGATAGATCGCTTGAACAATTAGTGAACGTTGCTACTTTACTCGGAATTCAAAAATATGCTTTGGCTATGCCAGACATTCACGAAGGTTATGGATTTCCTATTGGAGGAGTAGCAGCGACAAAATATCCAGAGGGAGTAATTTCACCTGGAGGAGTGGGCTATGATCAAAATTGTGGAGTAAGATTGCTTCTTTCAGATTTTAAAATAGAAGAAGTTGAACCTTATTTGGATAAAATAGCTACTGAAATTCAAAAAGAGGTTCCTTCTGGATTGGGAAGGGGAAGGGGAGTTAAATTAAGCATTGAACAAATTAACAAAATTTTGGAGGGGGGAGTTCCCTATTTGGTGGAGAAAGGGTACGGAGAAAAAGAGGATGTAGAAAATTGCGAACATCAAGGAAAAATGGAAATGGCAGATGCTTCTTGCGTTTCCAGAAGAGCTAAAGAAAGGGGTAGAGATCAAGTCGGAACTCTGGGGTCTGGCAATCATTTTTGCGAAATTCAGAAAGTAGAAGAGATTTTTGATGAGAAAGTGGCCAAAATCTTTGGACTTTTCAAAAATCAGGTAGTAATTATGATTCATACAGGTTCTCGGGGACTTGGGCATCAAAATTGTACTGATTATTTAAGAGTTTTAATGCCCATCTACTCAAAATATGGAATAAAACTGCCAGATAGAGAACTTTGTTGTGTGCCCTTCAATTCTCCAGAAGGAAAAAGATTTTTTAAAGCAATGTCAGCAGCTTGCAATTTTGCCTGGGCAAACAGACATATGATAGCTCATTACGCAAGAAAAGCTTGGGAAAAAGTTTTTGGAAAAGGAGCAAAATTAAAGCTTTTGTATGATGTTGCTCATAACATTGCCAAAATTGAAGAGCATGAAGTTGATGGGAAAAAAATGAAATTAATCGTTCATCGAAAAGGAGCAACGAGAGCTTTTCCTCCCGGCCACCCAGAACTTCCAGAAAAATATAAAGAAACTGGTCAACCTGTGCTAATCCCTGGTTCAATGGGAACAGCTTCTTATGTTTTAGTGGGCACAGAAAAATCAAAGGAAGCTTGGCACACAGTTTGTCATGGGGCAGGAAGAACAATGTCAAGGAGAAAAGCTATAAAAACAATTTCTGGCCATCAAGTAGTAAGAGAGTTGGAAAAAAGAGGAATCATTGTTAAATGTTGGTCAATGAGAGGGATTGCTGAAGAAGCTCCCCAAGCTTACAAAAATGTTGATGAAGTAGTAGAAGTTGTTGACAAAGCCAATTTAGCAAAAAAAGTAGCGAAATTAATTCCTTTAGCTGTTATCAAAGGAGAATAAAATGAGGAAATTTGAGAAAAATTTAAGTTTTAAATTATGGCAAAGTCCAGATTGCCAAAATCTGTTAGAAAGTTTATCAGAAAAGAGAAAGCTAAAATTCGCAAAGAAGTTTTGGATAAAAAAGAACAAGAAAGATTAATTAAAGAACTCTATCAAAAATTTTTTAAAAAAGAAAGAAATTGATTTTTAAAATTTCTTTTTTAAAATTAAAATTGGTGAGACAGTGGAATTTTGCCCTATCTGTGGCAATGTACCAGTGAAGCTCTTAAAACAAGACGGAAGGGTTTGTGGGATATGTCGTAATGGACATATATTTCCTGTTGCTGAAAAATCGTTTGTCGTAGTTCAGAAAAATTCTAATCGAGGAGTCAAGACTTCTATTTCTTCCTACAATCCATCAACTTTTGGTTATACAGAACACTGTCCTCACTGTGGAACAGTTGCCCACTCTGTTGCTACAAGGCTGGACAGAGATTTCTCTCTAATACTTGTATATCAGTGTCCAAAATGCGGCTATCGATGGGCAGAATAATTTCTTTTTTTTTCGCTCTTTTCTTTTTCTTTCTTTGAAACTTCCAAATTTTAAATATCTTCTATGAAAATAAAAGAAATTTTTGATTTGGCAATAAAAATGGGAATGGAAGCTGATTTCAGAGGACTTGAGGGGGTAAAGAAAGTATTGGAAAGAAAAAAGAAAAAATATGAAAAATTATCTCAAAAAGAGAAAGAACTTTTTGATTTAGAAGCTTTGGAAAATCCATATTTGGATTCAAGAATTTATAACATTGCAGAAGATAAAGAAATCAAAAAAGTACTAGCTGGAATTCACATTGATGGAACAGAAATTCTTTTGGCAAAAGAAATTGGAGCCGATTTAGTTTTAGCTCACCATCCCATAGGAAAGGGTTTAGCAAATTTAGCAGATGTGATGGAATTACAATGCGATGTTTTAGCTCTTTATGGAGTTCCCATAAATGTAGCTGAAGGTCTAATGAAAATTAGAATGGAAGAAGTAGCTAGGACAACTCATCCTTATATCCACGAAAAACCTGTGGATTTGGCAAAAATCTTAAAAGTGAATTTAATGAACGTTCATACCCCAGCAGATAATTTGGCAGCAAAATTTTTGAAAGATTTAGTAGAAAGCAAAAAACCTGAAAGAATTTCAGACCTTATCGATTTACTCTTGGAAATTCCAGAATACAAAGAAGCAGCAAAAATGGGGGCGGGACCTAAAATTTTTGTTGGAGACAAAGAAAGAAGATGTGGAAAAATTGCTGTTACCGAAATTACAGGAGGAACAGAAGGTTCTCCCAAAATCTATGAAAAGTTAGCTGTTGCTGGAGTGGGAACTGTTTTGGCTATGCACCAATCTGAAGAACACAGAAAAGAAGCTGAAAAAGCATATATTAATGTCGTCGTTGCCGGTCACGCTCCTTCAGATAGTTTGGGCATGAATTTATTTTTGGACGAACTAGAAAAGAGAGGGATTGAAATTATTCCTTGCGCAGGATTAATTAGGGTTTCCAGGGTAAAAAAATGAAAACTTTTTACTCAGAATTATTCTTAGAAGATTTTTTTAAAATTAAAAAAAATTCTCTTTTGTTTTTACCTTTGGGAACGTTAGAGTGGCATGGTACTCATTTGCCTTTTGGTACTGACTTAATTGTAGCTACAGAATTGACCAAAAGAATTGCAAAAAAGGTAGGAGGTGTCATCTTACCTCCTCTCTTTATTGGCACCGATAGAGCAAAAACTAAAAATAAAGTTATTTTTACAGGAATGGATTTACATTTAAAGAAAAAACTACCCGGATCATTGTATTATTTAAAACCATCTTTATTTTTTAAAGTCTTAGAAAGTCTTATTATTCACATAAAAACGCAAGGTTTTAAAAAATTAGTGATTGTTACTGGACATGCTGGATCAAGACAAATAAAGGTTTTAGACGCAATTCAAAAAAAACACTCTTGTCCAAATTTTAAAATATTGATTATTAATCCTTACCAAGCAATTAAAGAAAAACACAAAGCTACTCATGCAGGTTATGAAGAAACTTCTCTTTTATGGGCTCTGAGACCTGATTTAATTAAAAAATCGAAAAAAGCAAAATCTGATCCAGATGTTATCCGATGGGTAGGCATAGAGCCCCGGATAAAATCTTCAAAAAGATTTGGGAAAAAATTTTTGGAAGAAATTATAAAAAACTCCCTTAAGTTAATAAAAACAAACTAACTTATGAAAACAGGTATTGCTACTATTCCTTTAGATTATGGAAAATGTCCAAAATGGTTATTTGAAAGAATGAAAAGGCTAGCTATAGGAATTTCTCTGGCCATTGTTGAAGAATTTGGTCAAGAAGAATTTTTAAAAAGATTATCTGATCCTGTTTGGTTTCAATCTTTAGGTTGCGTTTTGGGTTTTGATTGGAATAGTTCTGGCCTAACAACAACTACTTTGGGAGCTTTAAAAGAAGCTTTGAAAGAAACTGAAAATGATTTGGGAATTTTTGTTTGCGGAGGGAAAGGGAAAGTATCAAGGAAAACTCCAGAAGAGATAAAAATGATTGGTATTACTAGGGGATTTGAGTTTTTTGAAGATTTAATTTTAGCTTCAAAGTTAACGGCAAAAGTTGACTCTTGTTTGATTCAAGACGGATTTCAAATTTACCATCACAATTTTATCTTTACAGAAAAAGGAGATTTTGTCGTCATTCAGCAGGGGATGAACGTTAAAGCTCAAAAAGCTCGAAGATATCATTGGTTATCTTTCAAAATAAAAAAATTTACCCAAGAACCCCATTCTGGAATAATTTCTGATTTGAGATTAAAACCTTTAAATTTGGTAGCAAAAGAAAGCGAGAAAAACAAGAAAATTGCTTTGGAATTGGCAAAAGAAGAACCAAAAACATTTTTGAAAGATATAAAATTAATCACTAATAAAGAAAACCATTTAATTAAACAAAAGAGATTACCAAATTTTTGCCAAATGGAGTTGGAAGATAAAGAATTTCATTATCATCCGGTAGTTAAAGAAAAATTTAATTTGAAGAGATTGGAAAAAATAATAGAAAAAATCCATTTTTTGAAACCTGAAAACTTTGAAAAACTTTTAATGATAGAAGGGGTGGGACCAAGAACGATTAGAGCTCTTTCTTTAGTAGCAGAAATAATTTATGGAGCAAGACCATCTTTCGAAGATCCTGCCAGGTATTCTTTTGCTCATGGAGGAAAAGATGGAACTCCTTATTATGTAAATAAAAAGATTTATGACAAAACAATAAAAATTCTTGAAAAAGGTATTGAAATTGCTAAAATTTCTTTGAAAGAGAAAGAAAAAGCAAAAGAAAGATTATGGTGGCAGCAAAGGAAACTCCAAAAAGAAGGCGCTTTCAAATAAGACAAAAACAAAAAAGGAGGGCAAAAATTAAAAAATTAAAAGAAAAATATAAAAAAGCAAAAACAAAAGAAGAAAGAGAAAAAATCATAGAAAAAATTTTAAAAATTGCTCCCCATTATCCAATTGAGAATATTGTTGGGGAGGAAAAGTAATTACTTTAATCTTTTCACCATATAAGTATTTTTTAACCTGTATCTTAACTTTCTCCAATAATTCCTTACGCCCACCCCAGAAATTACAGCAATTTTTTTTAGCCCAAATTCTTTCTTTACTATTTTTTCAGCTTCCCTAATTAGCTTTTTTCCTAGTCCTCTGTGCTGAGGAGCTATTTTTTTCTTACCAACAGGAATCAATTGACCAAAAGTTTGAATTTCCCTAATGATGGCTGAATTTTTTAATACAGCCAAAAAAACATCTTTTGAAGGAATTCTCAGTCTCAAATAACTAAAAAGCTTCTTTCTATTTTTTGTTTCAAAACTCAAAAAAATTTCTCTTCCATCAGAAGCTCTGTAATCTTCCCTAAAAAGATAAACTTTTTCTTTCAGGTTATATTTTTCTCTCACTTCCCGACATCTAATACAATGGCAAACCAAATTTCTCTTTTCCATTTCTTCTTTTACTATCTCTCTCAAATTTGAGATTTTGCAACCTGCAATAATTTTTTGTGAAGGAATGTCTCTCAAAATTCTCGTTACCCTTACCCAATGAGGCAAAATAGATTTTACTTTAATTAAAAGTTCAATCAATTCTTTGTCAGAATAACTTTTATATTTTTTTTCTTTCCAAAGTTTGTAAAGCTTTGTGTTCTTGACGACAACTGTAGGATAAATTTTTATCCAATCAGGTTTAAATCTTTCATCTGAAAAGACAATCTTGAAACATTCAAAATCTCTTTTTAAATTAGAGCCTAGTAAATTTGGCATTAAATGATACAAAACTTTAAAACCTGAATCTTTCAAAAGCTTTGTTGCTTTGGCGATGGTTTTTACGTTCAAGCCAGTTTCATTCTTTCTCAAAATATCGTCAAAAACAGATTGAACTCCAATTTCTACTAAAGTCACTCCCAATTTCCTCCATCTTTTTATTTCTTCTTTTGTCACAAAATCTGGTCTTGTTTCAATTGAAATTCCAACAATTCTATTTTTTACTTTCTCATTTTTTCTTTGAGCTTCTTTTAAGCTTTTACTATATTTTTCGTTTGCTGCATCAAAACATCTTTTGACAAACCATGTCTGGTATTTTTTGGGATAAAAACTGAAAGTTCCTCCAACAATTCTCAGTTCAATTTTGTCTGTAGGATGTCCAGCTATTTTTAACATTTCCATTCTTTTTTTGACTTGCAAAAAAGGATCAAATTTTAAACTTTTAGCTCTTTCTGCGGCAGGTTCCCCAGACAAATAACTTTTTGGGAATCCTTTTTCTGTCGGGCAAAAAATACACTTTCCAGGACAAGGATAAGGTTTTGTTAAGACAGAAATGTTGACAATACCAGAAAGAGATCTTATTGGTTTTTTCTTCAATAATTTCTCTAACTTTTTTGATTTTTTTATCCTTTTTTCTTTTAAAAGTTTTTTGTAAACTTTTAATATCTCAAAATTGTTCAAAATTTTTGTTTTCAATTCTTTTGCCAGTTTTCTTTTTGTCTCTTCCAATTCTTCTTTTGTTTTTGGCAAAATCTGAAACAATTTTTTGACAAATAAAATTTCTTTTTTCATGGATTTGAACTTTGCAAAATATTTATTAGAAAAAACAAGAGACACTTATGATTTGATTGCCAAGGATTTTTCTGGAAAGAGAGAAAAAATTTGGGAAGAAATGCTTTTTTTGTTTGACGATTTAAAGGAAGGTGAAAGAGTTTTGGATTTGGGTTGTGGCAATGGAAGATGGTTTCCGGTTTTTCGAGAAAAAAAAGTTGAATATTTTGGTGTTGATTTTTCAAAAAAATTAGTTCAGATTGCCAAAGAGAAATTTCCAGAAAGCAATTTTTTAGTTGCTGATGCTTTAAATTTACCATTTCCTGAAAATTTTTTCGACAAGATCTATTCTATTGCTGTTTTACACCACATCCCTTCTGAAATTTTCAGGATTAAATTTTTAAAAGAAGCAAAAAGAGTTTTAAAAAAAGAAGGTAAATTAATTTTGACAGTCTGGAAAATTCATCAATTAAGAGAGCAACTTCTTTTTTTCAAATATACTTTTTTGAAATTGATCGGGAAATCAAGGTTAGATTTTAAAGATGTTTTTAAGCCTTGGGGGAAAAGAGCAAAAAGATATTGTCATTTCTTTTCTCAAAGAGAACTGAAAAATCTTCTAGAAAAAGCAGATTTTAAAATTTTAAAAATTGGATTGGTAAAGAATAAAAAAGGAAACAGACAAAACTATTTTGCCATTTGCCAAAAACCTTGACAAAAAGATTTTGATTTTTAAATTCAAAATTGAGGGGGATGCGGCCCAAAGTGGCCTAGGGCATGCCACTTTATCGGAGGAGGTAGAAGTTTCTAGAAATTCCTGACGCCCCAGGAATGGTGCGCCACTTTTACCAAATCCGATAAGGTGGCTTCCCCCTCTTTTTTGTTATAAAATAAACCTATGCCTTACAAAATTGTCGTTTCAGGAGCAGCTGAAGTTTCTCATTGCTGTAAAAATATTAAAGAGATTGCAAAGGAAGTGGGAAGGGAAATTGCTAGGCAAGGGTGCATTTTAATTACTGGGGCGACGACCGGCGTTCCCTATTTTGCTGCCCAAGGATACAAAGAAATTGGAGGAATTTCCATTGGTTTTTCTCCCGCTACCTCAGAAGCAGCTCACTTGAAAACTTACAAGCTTCCCATAGATGTTTTTGATGTTATTGTTTATACAGGAGCAGATTACGTGGGAAGAAATGTCATTATGACAAAATCTGCAGACGGTGTTATTGTCATTTGCGGGAGAATGGGAACATTGCACGAATTTGCCACTGCTTTTGAGATCCAAAAACCAATCGGCGTTTTAGAAGGCACAGGGGGAACAGCTGACAAAATAAGATTAATCGCTACAGGCCCTTATCGAGGAGTGAAAAAGATAATTTATGAGAAAAATCCGAGAAAAATAGTGAAAAAATTAATAGAAAAAATTAAAAAAGAAAAAGAAAAAAACAAAAAATTGCAAAGGTCAAAAAAATAAAATTTTAATGGAAGAAAAAGAAGAAAAATTAATAGGAAAGGTAACTCATTATTTTGGAAAAATTGGAGTAGCTGTGATTGAGCTAGAAGATACATTAAAAGTAGGCGACACTATCAGGATTGTTGGGGGAGAAACAGATTTTACGCAAACTGTAGAGTCAATGGAAATTGAACATCAAAAAATTCAAGAAGCTAAAACAGGAGATAAAGTGGGATTAAAAGTAGAACAAAAAGTAAGAGAAGGTTACAAAGTGTACAAAGTTTTATAAACTATGGATTTCCCTTATTTTGGAAAATTGTTTTTGGCCCTCATTTTGGGAGGATTGATAGGTTTGGAAAGGGAAATTAAAAGAAAAGAAGCTGGTTTGAGAACTTACTCTCTAGTTGCTCTGAGCTCTTGCTTTTTAACCATCGTTGCTTTCAAGCTCTTTAATTTTTTTGAAATCAAAGAGGGAATTAGTTTTGATCCTTCAAGAATCATTCAGGCCGTTATTGTGGGAATAAGTTTTATTGGAGCTGGAGTTATCTTTCGCCAGCCCTCTGGAATCTTGGGATTAACGACGGCTGCTGGTTTATTAATCACAGCTGCTATTGGAATTGCAGTGGGCATCAATCAATATTATTTGGCTATTTTGGGGACATTTTTAGGTCTAATTATCCTTTCTCTCTTTTCTCTCGTTGAGGAGAAAATTTTAAAGACAAAAGAATGAAATTTATTGCTGATTTCCATTTGCACTCAAAATATTCAAGAGCAACGAGCAAGGAAATGAATTTAGAAAAGATGGATGAATGGGCAAAAAAGAAAGGAATTTTGGTCTTAGGAACAGGAGATTTTACCCATCCTTTATGGTTTGGAGAATTAAAAGAAAAATTGAAAGAAGCAGAAAGAGGTCTTTTTAGACTAAAAACAGAAAATTCTCAAACGAGATTTATTTTGACAACAGAGATCTCTTGCGTGTATCCAAAAAAAGGAAAGCTGAGAAAAATTCATATTGTCTTGTTTGCCCCTTCTTTTGAAATTGTAGAAAAAATAAACAAAAGAATTTCTCTTTATGGAAATTTAGAAACTGATGGCAGACCAACTTTAAATTTAGAGGCAAAAGAACTTTTAAAAATCGTCTTAGATTGCAGCGAAAATTGTTTATTTATCCCTGCTCATGCCTGGACTCCTTGGTATGGAATTTTTGGCTCAAAATCTGGTTTCGATTCCATTGAAGAGTGTTTTGAAGAATATTCAAAATATATTTTTGCCATAGAGACGGGATTGAGCAGCGACCCTCCAATGAATTGGCGATTATCTTCTCTAGACAGGATAACTTTAATTTCAAACTCCGACGCTCATTCTCCCCAAAACATTGGCAGGGAAGCTAATGTTTTTGATACGAATTTGGATTATTTTTCCATTGTAGAAGCAATAAAGAAAAAAGATAAAGAAAAATTTCTCTTTA
>CAYSYN010000002.1:0-8877 GCA_964435445.1 uncultured Candidatus Saccharibacteria bacterium | reverse complement strand
TATTTTTCCATTGTAGAAGCAATAAAGAAAAAAGATAAAGAAAAATTTCTCTTTACGATTGAATTTTATCCTCAAGAAGGAAAATATCATTATGATGGCCATAGAAACTGTGGAATAAGACTTTCTCCAGAAGAAACAAAAAAATACAATGGAATTTGTCCTGTTTGTGGAAAACCTTTAACAGTTGGCGTTTTAAATAGAGTTGAGCAATTAGCAGATAGGCCAGAAGGATTTGTTCCAGAAAATGCCATACCTTTCAAAAGTTTAATTCCTTTGAGAGAAATTATTGCTGATGCCATTTCCCAAGAGAAAGAGACTCAAGCTGTTCAAAAAGAATATGAAAGCCTAATTTCAAATTTTGAAAATGAATTTAATGTTTTGCTGAATGTGAAAAGAGAAGATTTGGAGAAAGTGACTTTGCCCCAAATTGCAGAGGGAATAATAAGAGCAAGAGAAGGGAAAGTAATCATTGAGCCAGGTTACGATGGAGTTTACGGTAAAATTAGGATTTTTCAAAAAGGAGAACAAAAAAATTTTTCAAGACAACAAACTTTATTTTGAAAATGAAAATTGGTATTCCGAGAGCTTTAATTTATTGGAAAAGACCCATTTTTTGGGAAAATTTTTTTGAAAATTTGCAATTTGAAGCCGTTTTGTCTCCAAAAACAAACAAGAAAATTGTTGAAGAAGGTGTTAAAATTTCAGACCCAGAAACTTGTTTTTCAAACAAAGTTTATTTTGGACATTTGAAATGGTTAGATGAAAAATGTGATTTCATTTTTGTGCCAAGATTGAAAACAAACAAAGAGAAATTAGAATATTGTCCAAAATTTTTTGGCTTGCCAGACTTAGCTAAGGTTTTTTTAAAAACTAAAATTTTGACTCAAGAATTTGACGAGAAAAAAGAAAAGTTTGAAAAAAGTTTGTTGAAATTGGGGAAAAAATTGGGGAAAAGCAAAAGAGAAATTTTAAAAGCTTTCAAAATTGCCAAAGAAAAAGAGAAAATTTTTTTGGAGAAAAGAGAAAAAGAAACTTTAAAAAAACTTACTTCAAGCTTTCCTAAAATTGTTTTAATTTCCCATCCTTACAATTTGTTTGATGATTATGTAAACTTGAGAATTGCCCAAAGGATTGAAAAGTTGGGGGTTTTGCCAATTTTTTTAGAAAACGTAAAACCAGAAAATGTAAATTTAGATTTTTGGCCGAAATTTCATTGGGAATTTGGCAAAGAAATTGCCCAAAAAATAGAAACAATATTGAAATATAAAATTTCAGGAGCCATTCAAATTTCGTCTTTTGCCTGCGGATGTGATGCTGTTTTGAAGGAATTTGTGGAAAAAAGATTCAAAAAAGAAAAAATTCCTTTTTTGTATTTGATTATTGATGAACAAACAGGAGAAGCAGGTTTTCAAACGAGAATTGAAGCATTTTTGGATACAATAAAAATATGAAAATAACTTTTCCTTATTGGGGAAATTATACGATTGCTTTTGAAAAATTGGCAAAAAAACTTGGTCTTGAAGTTGTTCCTCCAGAAAAGACAACAGAAAAAACAATTGAAAAGGGAGCAAAAATTGCTCCTGAAATGTATTGCTTCCCTTTAAAAGTTAATTTGGGAAATTTTTTGGAAGCAATTGAAAGAGGAGCTGATACAATTGTTATGGCAACAGCTCTCGGTGGTTCTTGCAGACTAAGATATTATGCCATAGTTGAAGATAAAATTTTAAAGGATGAAGGAAAAAAGGTAAACTTTGTTATTTTTGATCAATCTCCCCTTGACATTTACTCAAAATTAAAGAAAATTTCTGGAGCTTCTTTTTTTCAATTTTTAAATAGCGCTCTTTTTACTTTAAAGACAATAAAAATCATAGAAAAGCTAGAAAAGAAAGCTCAATTTTTGAGACCGAGAGAAAAAGAAAAAGGGGAGACAGACAGATTTTTAAATTCAGCTTTTAGAAGATTGAGAAAAATAGAAAAATTTTTCGATCTTTTAAAATTTGAAAGAGAAATTTTAAAAGAAATGGCTCAAATAAAGTATGAGAGAAAAGAGGTTCCTAAAGTGGGTATTGTGGGAGAAATTTATACCGTAACAGACCATAGCATCAATTTTGAAATTGAAAGAAAATTAGGTAATTTGGGGATTGAAGTTCATAGAGAAATGTCTCTTTTTTATCATTTGAAAAAGAAAATTTTTCCTTGGATAGATTGGAAAATTCAAAGAAAAATCAAAAATTATTTGGGTTCAACTGTTGGGGGGCATGGAAGGGACGCTATTTACGAAATGTTAAAATATGTTAAAGAAGATTTTGACGGTGTCATCCAAATTTTACCCTTTGCCTGTATGCCGGAAACAACGGTAAGACCAATTTTAGAAAAAATTCACCAAGAAACTGGTATTCCTTTTCTCTCTTTGTCTCTGGATGAACAAGTTGCAGAAGCAGGTTTAAATACAAGAATTGAAGCTTTTGTTGATGTGGTAAAAAATTATTATGGAAAAAAGAAAAGTTAAAACTTATTTGGGAGTTGATGTTGGTTCTTTAACTATAAAATTTGTTTTGATTGACCAAAAAAGTAACGTTTTGTATTGGACGTACGAGAAGACAGAAGGGAAAGTGATTGAAGCGATAAAAAGGGGATTAAAAAATCTAAAAAAATGGATCGACAATCACAATCCTCAAATTGAGATTTCAGGAGTGGCTACTACAGGTTCTGGAAGATATTTGGCAGGAAAAATTCTGGGAGCAGATTTAATAAAAAACGAAATTACAGCTCATGCAAAAGGAGCTGCCTTTTTTGTTCCCAATGTAAGAACAGTTATTGATATTGGGGGACAAGATTCAAAAATTATCATTTTAGAAAATGGAGTAGCAGTGGATTTTGCCATGAACTTGCTTTGCGCAGCTGGTACAGGTTCTTTTTTGGAAGCTCAAGCTTTCAGGTTGGGAATTCCCATAGAAGAGTTCGGAAAATTAGCTTTAAAATCAAAGAATCCAACTCCTATCGCTTCGCGCTGCACAGTGTTTGCAGAATCTGATATGATTCACAAACAGCAAATTGGTCATAAAATTGAAGACATTATCGCAGGACTCTGTCAGGGTTTGGTAAGGAATTTTTTAGCTAACGTAGCCAAAGGAAAAAAGATTTTACCCCCTATCGTTTTTGTAGGGGGAGTTTCGGAAAATTTGGGAATGAGAAAGTTTTTTAAAGAAGCTTTAGGTCAAGAAATTATTGTTCCAAAATATAACAAGGTTTTGGGAGCTTTTGGAGCAGCTTTGCTAGTAAAAGAGAATTCTCCCCAGAAAACTAAATTTAGGGGTTTTGGAATTTCAGAAAAAGATATCAAATGCACTTCTTTTATTTGTAAGGGATGTCCCAATCAATGCGAAGTAATTGAAGCTAAAATAGGCGGTAAAGTCATTGCCAGGTGGGGAGATAGATGCGGAAGATGGTCAAATTTAAAGTATGAGTGAGGTCTTGAAAAAAATTAAAGAAAGGAGAAGCATTAGGAAATTTTTAAAAAAAGAAATTAAAAAAGAAATTTTAGAAAATTTAATTGAAGCTTTAATTTGGGCACCATCTGCTGGGAATTTGCAAGCAAGAAAATTTTATTTTGTTTTGAACGAAAAAATAAAAAGAGAAATCGCAAAAGCTGCTTTCAACCAAAATTTTATTTATGAAGCTCCTTTGGTCATTGTCGCTTGCGCTGATTTAGAAAAAATATCTTGGTATGGGGAAAGAGGAAAAAATTTATATTGCATTTGCGATGTGGCAGCTTCCATTGAAAATTTAATGATCTTAGCTCAAGATTTTGATTTGGGAACTTGCTGGGTAGGAAGCTTTGATGAAAAGAAAGTTTCTCAAATTTTAAACTTACCAGAAAATTTGAAACCTATTGCTATAGTTCCTGTAGGCTATCCAGCCAAAATACCCTCTCCTCCAGAAAGAGTAAAAAAAGAAGAAGCTATTGAATTTATTGAATAAATTTGGTAAAATTAAAAATTCTGGTTGCTAACTTAAGCGAGGTATCTCAATTAAGTTGGCGACCTGGAGAAAGGTCGCCTTAAAAATTAAAAAGATTTTGATGGCCTTCAAAAAATTTCCCAGAAAATTTCCTAGAAAGATGTATCACGGACACTGGACTTGCGCAGACTGCGGAAAGGAAATAACGGAATTGCCCTTTGAACCTTCTCCCGACAGACCCGTCTACTGTCAAGAATGCTGGGCAAAAAGGAGAGCTGAGAGAGGAAAGTAAAAGTTCTCCCGGGAAAAACCCCGGGAGATTTTTTATAATGGAGAATGAAATATCCTTCTTATTTGAATTTATCGAAAAAAGAAATTGAAAAGAGAATAGAAAAACTTTTTAAAATTTTAGAAAATTGCGAAATTTGTCCTAGAAAATGCCACGTAAATAGATTGAAAGGAGAAAGAGGTTATTGCCAGCTTGGGTTTTTGCCTCAAGTTTCAGCTTTCCATCCTCATTTTGGAGAAGAAGCTCCTTTGGTAGGCAAATTTGGGTCTGGGACCATATTTTTTACCTCTTGCAATTTGTCTTGCGTCTATTGCCAAAATTATGAAATTTCGCAATTGAGGATAGGGCAAGAAATTCCTTTTGAGGGATTGGCGAAAATGATGATAAAACTTCAAGAAATGGGATGCCACAATATCAATTTAGTCACTCCCACTCCTCAAGTTCCCCAAATTTTGAAAAGTTTGAGTTTAGCCATTGATATGGGATTGAAAATTCCTTTAGTTTACAACACAAGTTCTTATGATTTAGTTGAAATTTTGAAAATTTTAGATGGAATCGTAGACATTTATTTACCAGATACAAAATACTCAGATGAAAAAATAGCAAAAAAATATTCTCAGGCTCCCCATTATTTTGAAATAATGAAAAAAGCAATAAAAGAAATGCACCGCCAAGTTGGAGACTTGATTTTGAATGAGCAAGGAATTGCCTTTAGGGGCTTGATGGTGAGACATTTGGTTTTGCCAAACGATTTGGCAGGTTCTGAAAAAATATTTGAATTTTTGGCAAATGAAATTTCAAAAAATACTTTTTTAAACATTATGGATCAGTATTATCCTTGTTATAAAGCTTTTCAATTTCCAGAAATTTCAAGAAGAATTACCAAAGAAGAATTTGAAAGAGCAGTTAATTTGGCAAAAAAGTTTGGATTAAAGAGAATTTATTTATGATTTCTCAAATTTCTAAAATCTTCATTTTCTTGGGAATTTTGCTTTTGCTTTTTGGGTTTTTATTTGAACTTCTTTCTCAAATTTCCTTTTTTGGAAAATTGCCAGGTGATATTTATATTAAAAGAGGAAAATTTGAATTTTACTTTCCTTTGGCAAGTTGTATTTTAATTAGCGTTTTTCTTTCTTTTTTGTTTTATTTTCTTTCTCGTTTTTTCAAATGATCAAAAATATTTTCATTACAGGGAAACCTGGAGTAGGAAAGACGACATTAATTAAAGAAATTTTGAGGAAATTAAAAATTGAAGCTCGGGGATTTTTTACTCAAGAAATAAGAGAAAAAGGAGAAAGAGTTGGTTTTAAAATTGTTACTTTGACTGGGAAAAGAGGGATTTTAGCCAAAAAAGGCCTAAAAACAATTTACCAGGTTTCAAAATATGGCGTTCTATTAAATGATCTTGAAAAAATTGGCTTAAAAGAAATTGAAGAAGCTATTGGGAAAAATTTTCTCATTGTCATTGATGAAGTGGGAAAAATGGAACTTTTTTCTCAAAAATTTAAAAAAGTAATTTTGGCTGCTTTAAATAGTGAAAACAAAGTCTTAGGAACAATTATGCTAAAGAAAGATCCATTTGCAGATCAAATTAAAAAGAGGAAAGATACAAAAGTCTTTTATTTAAAAAAAGAAAATAGAGAAAAAATAAAAAGAGAAATTATTCAGTGGTTGGAATCCACTTGATTAAGTTTCCTTCAATTTCAAAGTTTCCTTTCAAAAACTTTTCAATTGTCCAAATATTTGTCTTGCAATGTTTTGTAATTTGAGAGACAGTAATTTCAGATTTTTTCTTCGCTAAAGCTAAAAAAATTAAAATTTGGTCTCCCAAATATTTATCCAAACAAGCTCTCGTTTTTTCTTCATTTAACAATTCTATTGCTGTTTCTCTTCCCACATTTTCTGCTCTCTTTCCCAGTTTTCCCAAATTGTCAACCCCCAATATCGTATTTTCAAACTCAGCTATTAAACAAATTTGACTTCCCGGAGATTGAGTTTTGTAATATTCTATTTTCTCTTCCATTGGCAATTTTAATTTTCCTAAAATTTCTCTTGTCCCTGCCAATTGCCTTTCTGCTACTTTCCTTTCTTTTAAAAATTCTGAAGCTCCAGAAATTACCAAAATTTTCTTTAATTTTCCTCTTTCTGTTAAAGAAAGAGATTTTAATTTTGAAGGAAAAATTTTCACTTTTACTTTTGCTCCCCCTTCTGGATAATACCCCCTTTTTAAAATCTCAATTTCTACTTTAACCCCCATTTTTTCTAAAATCTTCAAAAAAACAAATCTGAAATGGTCAATGGTTGGAGAAAAGAAAGTATCTGTCGCCCCTCCTTCAAATTCAATTTCTACAGGAAAGGAAGAAAAAAGGGAAGGAGGTAAAAGAGTTTGCAAAATTAAAGTAATGCTAGCTGCTGTTGGAATTTTCAAAAAAATTTTCTCTCTCTTTATTTCTTGTGGAAAAAATTTTATTTCCAAAGAACCTAAAAAATCCCCTTCTAACCTTCCTCCACAAAGCTCAGCTAAAGCTCTCAAACCTAAAAGATGCTGGGTTTTCAAACCAGGTTCCTTTCTTCCTTTTCTGATGTTAAAAACCCTGCAAGGAACTTTTAAAATAGTTGCCAAAGCAGTAGCCGTCCTCAAAATTTGCCCCCCTCCTTCCAAATAGGAGCCATCTATTTCTATCATCCTTTCATTTTTGACAAAAGTTTAGCTCTTGACAAGTTTCTTTCGTGGATTATAATTCTCTTATCAAGATGAGAGAAAGAAAACAAAATTGCGTTATTCTAAAAACATTCTGCTTTCTGAGCTAGGGGGCTCAGGAGAATTTAAAATTAAACATAAAAATTCCTGAGCCTCCAAAAGGAGGCTCAAAAAATATGGCAGAAAAATTTTATCTAACAAAAGAAGGACTAGAAAGATTGAAAAGAGAATACGAAAAATTAAAGAAAATTAAACTGGAAAAACAAAAAGGTGAAAGCCCAACTTTTTTGCATTCTGAAGATTTAAATTTAGAATACGTTGTTTTCAAAGAAGATATGAGTTTTTTGGAAGCGAGATTGAATGAACTAGAACATGTACTAAAAAACTATCAACTAATTTCTCTCCCTCCAAAAGAAAAACAAGATACAGTTCAAATTGGAGCTACGGTTACTTTAGAGGAAAAAGATGGCTCTCTCAATGAATTTATGATCGTTGGCACTATGGAAGCTAACCCTTCAGAAGGGAAAATTTCTTGGAGATGTCCTGTAGGAAAAGCGCTTTTGGGAAAGAAAGTAGGAGACGAAGTCGTTATTACTTCTCCAATAAAAGTAGTTTACAAGATCAAGAAGATTAGATACGAAATCTCTTAAACTTTAAATTGAGAGAAGAACTTCTTTTTGTTATCCTCTTAATAAGAGGATTTTTTTATGAAAGGCAAACTTTCTTTTTTAATTGATGTTTTAAAGTTAAAAGAGATTCCAAGGAAGGGCCTTGTTTTAATGGGAGTAAAAAACCCTATTACTATAGGAGACCATATCTTTCATACTGCCTTTTCTGCCTGGCTTCTATCTTCAAAAAAGAGATTGGACGTGAAAAGGGCAATAGAAATTGCCCTTTTTCATGATATTTGCGAAGTATATGCTGGAGACCAAACCCCCTTTTTATATTGGGATCGGCTGAAAAGAGAGAAGAAAAGGGACGAGAAAATTTTGCTCAAAGGAATTAGGCTCTCCAAAAAAGAAAAAGAGGAAAGAAGTCGAACGAAATTCGAGAAAGAAAAAAGATCTCTTCTTAAAATCATTTCTCCTTTACCTCCTTCTTTGCAGAGCGATATTTTTTTTCTTTGGATAAATTTTGAAAAAAAACTTTCTCAAGAAGGATCTTTTGTTAAACAGATAGATAGAATCGAGACTTTATTAGAAGCTATTGAATTCATTGGGACAAAAAAAATTCAAGCAGGAACAAGCTGGTGGGAACTTACAGAAGAAATTGTAGAGGATCCCCTTCTTTTGGAGTTTTTGAAAATAATTCAAAACAAGTTTTACAAAAGAAAAATTAAAAAAATAAAACATAAAAAGGCATTAGGAGCCATTTTAGAGTTTCTCTTGCAAATTGGAAAATTGAGAAATTTACCTCGCCTTTACTGGATCTTAAGAGGAATTAAAAAACCAGAAACGGTGGCTGGTCATATATTTACTTTAGCTATTATGGCTTGGCTTTTTGGAAAAGAGAAAAAAACATTAAGTTTGGAAAAGCTTTTAAAAATGGCTCTTTGCCACGAATTATCGGCAGTTTACACAGGCGACACTACACCTTATGACAGAATTTTGCCGAAAGATAAAAAAGCGAGAAAAAAAGTTTTAGAAAAAATGATTCGATTGTCGAAGAAAGAAAAGGAGTGGATTTTTCTGAAAGATTACAAAGAAGAAAAAAAATCTCTTCAAAAATTGACAAAAAAACTTCCAGTTCTTTTAAAAAAGGAAATTTTAAGTTTGTGGGAAGAATACAGAAAAAAAAGTTCTCCCGAGGGCTATTTTCTTTCTCAATTGAATACTTTAGCTTTTTTGATCCAAGGTCTAATTTATGAGAAAAAATACAAAAGATTTAGCGCTTCTCCTCTTTGGGAATGGGCTTTTGAAAGTTTAGA
>CAYSYN010000001.1:8969-23794 GCA_964435445.1 uncultured Candidatus Saccharibacteria bacterium | reverse complement strand
TCATAAATCCATTAATTTCAACCCTGTTTTTTTATCCTTCTTTTTTCTTATTTTTTTAGGAAAAGGGAAAAATAAAAGTTCAAAAGCTCCTGAAACTTCAGCTTCTACTAAATGGCCAGCAAAACTTTTTAAACTTTTGTCACCTAAAGTACAATGTGAATGAACTAAAATTTGATTTTTAAAAAAACAAACATTTCCTGTAATGTTGGACAATTCAAATTGTCCTTTAAATTTTTTCTCTGTATATTTTTTTGTTTTAGGATCAAAGTGAGCTAAAATACAATTTTTCAAAGCCCCAATTCCTATAAAAAATCCTCCGTTTTTTGCTTGTCTTTGACAAAATTTTTTCAAACTTTCGTTCACTTTCTCCCCATTTCCCAAACTCAAAAGATAAAAATTTTTAAATTTTTGGAATTTCATGTGGGCGGGGCAGGATTCGAACCTACGACCTCCTGGTTGTGATCCAGGCGCTCTACCACTGAGCTACCCGCCCAAAAAAGAATTTCTTTTTAGAATTTTAAGAATTTTTGAAAATAAAATCAAAAAGGCCAGCTCCTTTCCGGAGCTGGCCTTGTTTTTTGACCTTTTTAGATTTTCTTCTTTTTTATTTTTGCAATTTTCATTTGAAGAAGTTTTCTGGCTACCATTTCTCTATAATCTCTATTTTTTACTCTCAACCAATCTTCAAATTCAATCAGGTAAGGTTTGAGCACAATAAGAGATAATACAGCTCCTATTAAAGGCAAAGCTAAAAACTGGAAAAATATTTTCGTTTCAAACCCAGTAGCTGCCGCCAAAACTCCTGTTTTTCTGACAGTAATGGTTGCTGTATCAGAAACTGTTTTTCCATTGGCAGTTACTATGGCTTCGTTCACTAATTTTGTTTCTCCAAAGGCAAATTGATCAGAACCTAAAAGATAAGCTCTGAAAGTAACTGTCTTTTTTTGATGAGAGCCAATTTTCCCAATATCTACCCCATCTAATATGTTTCCACTCTTTGCTGTTCCATTTACTTTTAAAGATCCTTCCATCAATCTCATTTTATCTGGTAAATTGTCTTTTACAGTTACTTTATCTAATGTCTTCTCCCCTGCTCTCACTTCAATTTTTATTTCTATTACTTCTCCAGGATCTGCAAAAACTGTATCTGCCCACCCGGTACCATCTGAAAGATTTCTCACTATTTTTTTTACAGAAAAACTCAAAACTTTGCTTTGAACTAAAATTCCTGTAGTAGCTTCTGCAGACAATCCTCCTCTCTCTACTTTTACTTTTGCTGTATAGTTTCCAACGCTAGGATAATCACAAAGATCATAAGCTGTGTAGGAAGTTTCTGAGGTAGTTATTTCTTTTTCCCAAGTACCGTCGCTGGTACAATCGAATTTGTAAGTGATTTCCCCGGAAACTGAACCTGAAACAGAGGCTGTTAAATCAACATCGTTTAAGGGAGCAGCACCTGAAGAGGGATTGGCAGAAAGTTGAACAGAAAAATCAGCTCCTCCTTTGACCAAAATGGGGGTAGTTCCTTCAAAAACGAGTCCTCCTCTTTCTACTACCACTTTTGCCACATAGCTTCCAGGGGAAGGATAATCGCAAAGGTCATAGGCTGTAAAAGAAGTCTCTGAGGTCGTTATTATTTTCTCCCAAGAACCATCGTTTTCACAATCGAATTTGTAGGTAATATCACCAGTAACTGTTCCAGAAACAGTAGCTGTAAGATCAACATCTTCTAGAGGAGCAAAACCTGAAGAAGGGTTAGCAGAAATTTCTACTGAAAGCGTAGAAGAACAAGCTAAAACAGGCAAACTAATCATTGCTAAAATCAAAATTCCTTTATTGAATTTTTTCCAAAAAATTTTTCTCATAGTTTAGTAGACAATGATTTTTGCTGCTCCCTCAACCTGGTATCCTCCTCTTGTCACTTGAACTTTTGCTGTATATTCACCTGGATTGTAATAATCGCAGACATCGTAGGCAGTGTATGAGTTAGAAGAAGTGGTCACTACTTTTTCCCAAATACCATCGCTTGTGCAATCGAACTTATAAGTAATATCGCCTGTGGCACTTCCTGAAACATAAACAGTAAAATCAACATCTTCAAGGGGAGCTTCTCCTACAGGGTCAGACACATAAAGTTGCATGGCTAAGGTAGCATACTTTTCTACTATCACATTCAAAATTCCAGAAACGCTTACTCCTTCTCTAGAAACATAAATTTTTACTTGATAAACTCCAGGGCTTCCGTAATCGCAAAGATCATAGGCTGTATAGCTAGTATTGCTTGTGGTAATTTCTCTGTCCCAATATCCGTCGTTGTGACAATCTATTTTATAGGTGATATCACCACTAGCCGTTCCATAAACCTCAATAGAGACATCAACACCTGTTAAGGGGGCATAACCAGAAGAGGGAGAAGTATAAGCTTTCACTTTCAAGTTAGGAGGAGCTACAACAGAAATTTGAGTAGTATCTTCTGCAGATAAACCTCCTCTTTCTACTCTTACTTTAGCTGTGTAGTTGCCAGGATTGGGATAATCGCAAAGGTCATAAGCTGTGTATGAAGTATTGGGGGTAGTAACGATTTTTTCCCAAGAACCATCGCTAGTACAATCGAATTTATAGGTAATATCGCCTGAAGCACTCCCTGAAACATTGGCTGTCAAGTCAACATCGTTTAAGGGAGCATTACCAGAAGATGGATTAGCAGAAAGAGTGACAGAAAGAGTTGGAGATTCAACACGAATGGCAGCAGTGGCTTCTGCAGCCAATCCTCCTTGTTCTACTCTTACTTTGGCTGTGTAATTTCCAGGATTGGGATAATTACAGAGATCAACAGCTGTGTATGAAGTATTAGGAGTGGTGACAATTTTTTCCCAAGAGCCATCGTTTGTGCAGTCGAATTTATAAGTAATGTCACCTCCATTGCTTCCTGTAACATTAGCTGTTAAATCAACGCCGTTGAGAGGAGCTGTACCATGAGAGGGATTAGCTGTTAGCGTTACAGAAAGGCTAGTGGGTTGAGTAACAACAATTCCGATTGTTCCCTCATAAGAAAACTCGCCTCTCTCTACTTTCACTTTTATGGTGTAATTTCCAGGATTGGGATAATTACAGAGATCAACAGCTGTGTATGAAGTATTAGGAGTGGTGACAATTTTTTCCCAAGAGCCATCGTTTGTGCAGTCGAATTTATAAGTTATATCGCCTGTCACTGTCCCATAAACATTAGCTGTAACGTCAACTCCGTACAAAGGAGCAGTTCCTGAAGTAGGGTTAGCTGAAATTTCAACATCTAAATCAGCGCTACTTACTTTAGAGAGAAAAGGAATTTGAGAAAAAATTAAACAAGAAAGTGTCAAAAGGGCAACCTTTTTGAGGATATTCCTGTTATTACTTGACTTTTTTGCGTCCATATTTTTTTATTTTTTTGACCTTTATGATCTAAATTCTAACAAATTTTAAAAAAATGTCAAGAAGGATTTAAAAAAAGAAAAAGAACTGGTTTAACTCTCAGTAACCTGAAGGCGAATGACCTTTTTCGTGTAATCAACTTCTACGATTTTCACCAATTTTCCGCTCACTTCCGCATCCGCTACGATAGTCCATCCTCGAACATTCCATCGAGTGCCAATAGCATTTTCAAGAGAGATCAGCAAATGCGGGTGAACCGTCCACTGCATTTCCCTTTCCGCTTCAGCAAGCAGGGTTAGATCCTGAAGAGTTAGAGGGACGATAGGCTTTTCTATAACTTTTTCCCTCTCTTCTCCCGCTTGCTCTAGTTGTTGCCACAACCGCGTTATATTAGCCTCAAGCTCTTGAATGATCCTATTTTGTTGTTCAATAGTCTGGCGCAATTGCGCATTCTCTTGTTGTAATTGAGCGTTTTCCGTAGTCAGTTTCGCATTCTGAGCGGTAAGATTTTTTGCGAACTCAACAAGGAATTGGCAATCAGGTTTTTCATCTTTTTGAAGTTGTTCTATCGTTGCTGTAAGATTTTGAAGTTTTATCTCCAGCTCCTGAGTTCTCGCTCTTAACTGTTCGTTCTCTACTTTTAGCGACTGGGTCCGAAGATAAAAGTAGCCAGCAACGATGGAAATTATGAGAATGGCAACAAAAAGCACTATCACCAATTTCTTCAGTCTATCTATAAGGGCTATGTCAAACTCTTCTTCCTCTTCCTCTTCCTCTTCTTCTTCTTCTTCTTCTTCTTCCTCGCGTGGAGGTGGAGGTGGTAGAGGTGGAGGTTGAGCCAACTCCTATCACCTGCCTTAAATCTAGCACACTCAAAAAAGATTGTCAAGATCTCATTTTCTTTTTGCTAAGACAACGAATCTTTGTTTGAAAACTAGTCTTCCAGGTGGCCAACAAGTAACTAAATAGAGCAAATTTTCTTTTTTTGAATCTGGTAAATCTTCGCCTTCTTTGGCAATAAATTTTTTTTCTACAAAGTAGTGAAATTTTTTGTGATTTAAATTCAAAATGATTTCGTCTCCTTCTTTTAAATCTGGCAAATAAGTGAAAGCCCAAACAGCTATTTTTTTTGACCATCTATGCATTGTGCTATGACCTAAAATGATCGTCCTTCCTGGTTTTGGAGGGAAAACAGATTGGGGATGTAAAACCGCCCCTTTTTCTAATCCTTTTTCAATTTCTGACTCGTTTTTAACTAAAATTAGGGGAACAAAAATATCTAGAGAGGGAATTTCAATGCTGTTTTCTTTTTCTGTAAATTCAATCTTCTCCTCTTTTAGAACTTCAATTTCTTTTTCTTTTGAAGTTTCTTCTGATTGAGGAAGTTCTTGGAAGGTTGGAAGTTTAATTCTAGAAAAAACATATTTGATTGCTCTCCACAGATAATCTGGATAAAAAATAAAAGAGATTTTTTCCCAATTGAAAATCAAAAAAAAGAGCAAAAAGAAAAACAGAAAATATCTGAAAGGAATTTTTCTTTCATCCATATATTCTAAAAGGATGAGGCACAAATTTGAGCAGTTTTACTTGATTTAAATAAAGGAAAAACAAAAGCAAAGCAATGAAATTAAACCACCTCAAAACTAAATATTTATAGTCAAGAACAAACTTTCTCCAGACAAAAATATCGTAAAAAATAGCCAAAGAAATGGAGAAAATAATGAAAATTAAAGAGGTGTAAATGAATATGTTCAAATAATAGGTATAATCTTTAACAGCGAACTTGACAAATTTGAAGCTAAAGTTTTCTTTGGTTGTTTTTTCTTCATTTTTAGTAGGAGAAACAATTTCTTCTTTAGTAGGAGTTTCGGTAGTGGCTTTTAAAACTTCCCTTTTCTCTAGTTGAACCACTGAGGTTCCTTCCTCTTTCTCTTTTTTGGGTTGAATAATTTGTTTTTCTTGGGCTAAAAGAGTGAATTTTTCTTTTCTTTTTCCCAAGTGCTGTACAACTAAATATACTTGGTTTCCTTTAAATTCTCCTTTTAGTATAGAAATTCCAATCTCTCGATAATTGGGATTTAAAAGATTTTGTCTATGAGGAGGAGAATTCATCCAGGCTTCAAAAACCTCTCTTGAGTCTAAAAATCCAATGGCTAAATTTTCTCCAGCTACTTGAAAATTATATCCTGCTATTTTGAACCAATACCAAGGAGAAATTCCTTCTGGACTGACATGGGAAAAATAATCTTTCTCTAAAATATCTTTTCCTTTTAACATAGCTGACCTTTCCAAAATTGGATTTTCTTTTAAAGGAGGCAAATTCCTCTTTATCCTTTCTTGATTGATCAATTCTAAAAGAATAGTTTTGGAAATTTCAGCGAAAAAAGGAGTTTTTGTGGCAAAAAATAAAAGAGGCAGAGTAAGAGTTTTTAGAAATAAAAGGAAAATGAGATAATAATTTAAAAATTTTGGTTTTAAAAAATGGGGTAAAAAATTATTTTCTTTACAGGGGATAAAAATAATTTTTAGATTTCTTAACATCATAAAATAATGTCAAAGTTTTTTGAAAAAGTCAAGGAAAGTTGAAAAATTAGGAAAAATTTTTAAAAATGGTTTAATGAAAATTTTTCAGTTTTTTATAAATCCGGGAGGCACTTTTGGAACTTTTTTTGATTGCTTTTGTTTTGAGCCAAAAAATATTTATGAAAGAAAGCTGGGAAGTCTTTATATTATAGGGGAAATTAAAACAATGGGCTCTAGGGGAAAAGAAATATTAAAAGATTTGGCTTTCTTTTTGAAGGAAAGATTTTATAAAAAGGCAGGCTTAAAAGAAGAAAAAGCATTGGAAGAAGCTTTAAAAGAAGCAAATTCTTTTTTGGAAAAAAAATTAAGAGAAGAAAATTCTGGTTGGTTGGGAACTTTTAGTTTGGCAGTTATGAATTTGAAAAATTTTCGTCTCCGTTTCACAAAAGTGGGAAATATAAAAATTCAATTGATAAGAGGAGGCAAGTTATATGATCTAGACAAAAAAATAAAAATGGGAGAAATTCAACTTTATCCTTTAAGAATTTTTGGGAAGATAGCTTTTGGAAAATTATTAAAAGATGATTTAATTTTTGTTCAAACAAAAAAGATTTTTAATTTTTTAAAAAAAGAAGGTTTTTTTGAGAGAAAAAAAGATTTTTTATTTTTTGATGAAAGAAAAACGAAAAAATTTTTTGAAGAAAGGAAAGAAAACTTAAAGAATGTTTCTGGGATTCTTTTTGTTCTTGCCCTAACAAAAGAACAGAAAGAACAGAAATCAAAAATTGAATCTGAAAAAAAAGAATTTTCTTTAAAAGAAGCTCTTTTACCTTTATTAGAAAAAGGAGAGGTTTTAAAAAGAGAAATGAAAAAGGAGATAAATGAGTTATTGGCAAACGAAAAGTGGCGCTTAATTTTAACTTTTATTTTTGTCCTTTTGCTAGGATTTTTGTTTTCTCGACTTTTTTGAGATCTTATGTATAATTGAAGCTAGGTGGTACCTTGAAGAAAGTTTGGGAAATTCTTAAAAGTGCTGAGAATGTAATGTTGGTATTTAATTTCACGAATATAAGCCTCCTTCCCCCTGGAGTGCACCTCGTTACCCCTCGAGAAGAAGGACAAAAGAAAAAGGGATTTGAAGTTGGTGAATTTGAGAACGTCAAAGCTAAAAAAATTATAGAAAAACTCCGAAAAAAAGGATGGAAGATAAAGGATATTTTCTTTGAATGGAAAAAGAAAAGAAAAAATGGTGAAATCTACATACTGTACAGAGTAAAAGTACCGATGAAAAAAATACCTGACGATGATATACGTTTCCTTAAAAAACTCATGCTGCTTTTAGAAACACAGTGGAAAATTTGCCGCATCTACTTTAATCCTCAATCTCCTGATAAAAGCCTTACTATAAACTTTGCCCACATCGTTGTTCCTGAGCTAAAAATTCAAAAAAATAATCCCAAAGTCCCTTGTTTTTTATCTTCCCGCCTTTTGGCGATTTTTTATTTATTGACAAAATTTAAAATTTTTGATATGTTTTAAAAGGTGTTGAAGTTTGAAAGAGGAGATTATTTGGACTCACACGAGGCCTGATGTGGATGCTATCATTGCGGTAGCATTGTTGTGCATGTACAAAGGAAGAAAGAAGATGAAGTTTTTCTTCGACAAAGAAGGGGATAGACTGATTGCTCCACAATTGTACTTTAAAAACATGAGGTTTATTGACCGAGGTCGCCGTGATCTTGATCACCATATTGATTATCATAACCAAGAGGGCGTGACATCAACTGATTTGGTGGCTAAAGAATTAAGAATTGATGAAGAGAAGTGGCTTCAATCCATCCTCCGGTTTGTTCGGAGAGTAGACTTGGAAGGAAGAAGTCTCCCATTCGATTTTAACGATATTCTAAAAAGCATCGCTAGAGATTTTACCGTCTCTGACGAAGAGATGATGAAAATGGGTATAGAAATGGCAAATGCTATTATTGAATTTCATAGACGGAAACTCGAACGTCACAATGAGTTCGGTTTGAAAATTTTAGAAGAATTTTTCAAGAAAAGAAGAGTAGAAATTCCAGAAAGGTTCAAAAAATATATGAAATTACTCAAAAATCCAAGGTTCCAGCGAGTATGTGATTTTATTGAAATAGTTGTTGGATTAAAGGAAACAAAAAATGAGGAATGCGCAGTAGCGTTTGGAGAAATGATACTGGAATTCTTATACAAGGATGTTGAGAGATTCAATAGGGCAAAGAAAGAATTAGAAGAAAGAGCGAGAATTATTAGAATGGGAAAATATATCATTTGTGCTATTGTCTCAGACAATCCGAAAATCTCGCCAGCTGCACGTTCTCTCTTTAAAGCTGATGTAGTAGTTCAGAGAAATAAAGACGGCCACGTACAAATCTATTTTAATTACCAGAAATTAAAAAAGGCAAAGGAGATAGCCAAAGAAATAGTGCGTTTCCTACGAATACTTGAATGCATTGAACAAGAGAGAAAGATACCAAAAGGAAGCTTACAAGTTGAAAGAGTGGAAGAGATACCAGAATGGTATTTTTTCACACCAGCAGGTGGCGGTCCACTTATTTTAAACGGTTCAATGACAGCTCCTAATGTTCCAGTAACAAAAATACCTTTTCCAAAAATTATTGAAACAATAAAACTTGTTCTCAAAGAAACATCCACTCAGGTCTAGGTCTAAAAATCTTCTTCTTTTTTTATTTTAGCTCGATTTTGGCGCCAACTGCTTCAAATTTCTTTTTAATTTCTTCGGCTTCTTCTTTTTTAACTCCTTCTTTTAAAGTTTGAGGGCCTTGAGCCACAGCGTCTACTAAATCTTTTGATTCTTTCAAACCTTTTCCTGTAATTTCTCTCACTAATTTAATGACAGCAATTTTTTGAGCTCCAACATCGGTTAAAACAATATTGAAAGTAGCTTTTTCTTCAGCAGGGGCAGGGGCACCAGGTTGAGCTGCAGGGGTTGTAGGAGCTGTCACTACTTGGGGAGCAGCTTTCACTCCAAATTTCTTTTCTAAAATTTTTACTAATTCTGCCAAATCTATGACAGACATTTTCTCAATTTCCTCAACTATTTTTTTGAACTTTTCTGGAATTTCAATTTTCTCTTCTTTTTCTGTTTTTTCTTCTTTTTCTTTTGCCATTTTTTTATTTTTCTTTTTGACCTTTAATTTGAGAAAGCAAAAACAAAAAATTTTGCAAATTGGCTCTCAAGACAAAAACAAAATTGGAAAGGGGGGCAGAAAAACTCATCAAGAGATTGGCTAAAAGTTCCTCTTTTGAAGGCAATGTAGCCAATTTTTCTATTTCTTCTTTCTCCAAAATCTCGCTATCCATTAAACCCCCTAAAATTTTTAAATTTGGATTTTTTTTAGAAAACTGAAAAATAAGTTTTATCAATGTCAAATCTTCTTTGGAACCAAAAGCTAAAGCTAACTGTCCTTTTAAATCTTTCACATTTACTTTTTTGTCTTCTTTATCAAAAGCCATCTGAGCTAATGTCTTTTTCACTACCTTCAAAGCTTTTTTTGCCAGATTGATCTTTCTTCTTAGTTCAAAGAAAGCATCAGCTTTAAGTCCTGTAAAATCTAAAAATAAAATGGTTTTGCTTTTTCTTATTTTTTCCCTTATTTTTTCTAAAATTTTCTCTTTTTCTTTTTTAGTTTTTGGCATAATTTTAAAAAGCCCTTTCGGGCAAATCTGCCTCGAGGGGACTTACAGGTTTTTTACCTTGCCCCTGGTCTTTGGCTCAAGTTTATTATAAAAATTTGAAAGATAGAGTCAAGAATTATTGTTCAATACAAATTAATCTTAAAGGAGTTTTACATTTTTGGCCAAACTCCAAAGTAGGAGTTTCCTCTTGAAAGATGAGGGCAAACCCTCCAATAAAAATTGCTTTGATTTTATTCCCTTTGCCATCGTAGCAAACTTTCTCTTTTTCTGTTATTACTTCATTGCTTGACCAATTTTGACAAGTAGTGGTAAAACTATAACCTTTTTTGGGAATTTCTACACATTCTTTTCTCGTTTCTTCTTCAATTCTTCCCAACCACACGCCCTCTCTCAACCTTTTAGCAAAAAGTTTCCCCAATCTTTCTTCGCTTATGGGGTAAGATTTTTTCAAATTTTCAAAAAAGTGTTCAAAATCTTTGCCTAAAAGACGGTGGCAATATTTTATTTCCTGTTGTTTATTCCATTTTTCGATAAATTGAGAAAAAACTCCTTCTAAATACTTGTGAGCTGACAAATAGGGTTCTTTTTGAGCTTGGAGAGCAGGGGCTTTTTGAATGAATCTTTTAAAACTTTCCCAAAAATAATTGGGCACAATTTCACCTTGGGGTAGCAAAACTCCTTGGGCTTCAACAAAAATTCCTTCCAAATTCAATCTCTCTTTAGCAGAGAAATTTTCATCTCCTAAAAGGGCTTTAAAATTCCCTGCCAATCCCATTTTCTCAGCTTCTTTTTGACAGACTTTATCTGCTCCTTCCAATCCCCCAAGGTTTCCATCATATTCCCCTTGAGTGATAAAAACTTTTTTTATGTTAGGATAGTCTGAGGGAATAAAAGGCCATTGATTTTCAATAGAGAGCTGAGCACAGGAAAAAAACTTGGGACCCAAAATAGTAAATGATTTTTCTGAAACATCAGAAGATTTTTCTTTTCCTTCTTTCTCAACAATTAAAATTTTGTAATCTTCTCTGGGTTCTTGCCAAGCTAAAATCTGCCAATCAAACTTTCTTTTTTTGGCTGGAAAATTTCAGCTAAAATTTGCTTTTTTCCTTCTCCGTTAACAAGGATAATGTCAATTTTGCCAATTTTTCTTGCTCTCCATTGAATTTGATAAGTTTTCCCCGCCCTCAATTTTTCCCCTCCATTTGGCCAAATTAAACTCAATTCTTTTTTTACGTAAAAATTGTAAAAGATGAAAAAACCTAAAAGACAAAAAAATAAAATGGAAAAAATAATTCTTCTATCCATTTTATTTTAAAGCTTTTAAAATTGCCTCTCCAAAGTCTTTGGCTGCAGCTGGTCCGTTTGCAGTAATAATTTTCCCATCAATAACAACGGGTTTCTCTTCATAGATAGCTCCGTTAGATTTAAGAATTTTAATTGGACCCTTATCAAAAGGAGAACTCCAGACAGTAGCTTTTCTCCCTTTTAAAACTCCAGCTTTTGCCAAAATGACAGGAGAAATACAAATTGAAGCTAAAACTTTATTTTGGGAAACGGCTTCCTGAGCTACTCTATAGGATTCTTGATTATCTAAAGCCTCCAAACATCCTGGTCCTCCCACAAACACAATGGCATCGAAATCAGAAATTGAAATTTCAGAAACTAAAAGATCTATTTCTGCTTCCCCTCCATCTGCACCAATAGCTATTCCTTTTTTGTTAGACGCTGTTTTTACTTCAATTCCTCCTTTCTCTAAAATTTCTTTTGGTAAAAAATATTCAACGTCTCTAAAATTCCTAAAAGCTATAATCATTACCGCTTTTTTGCCAGGTTTTTCTATTTTTTCCATTTGAGGTTCAATTTTTTCTTCTTTTTTGAAAGGTTGACCTTTGAAAAAGAAAAAATAACTTAAAGCAAAAATGACTAAAAGAAAAATTAAAATTTTAAGAACATTTTTCATTATTTCATCCTATCTTAAATATTTTTCTTTGGCAAGCAAATGTTCTTTGAAAGTCTTTTGGAAGATTGTTTTGCCTTCTGGGGTAGATAAATAATACCAATAATCTGTTTCTTGAGGAAAAATGGCAGCTTCAATAGATTCTAAACCTGGATTGCAAATTGGAGTTGGAGGTAATCCTTTGTATTTGTAAGTATTGTAGGGAGAATCAATTTTTGTTTCCTCCAAAGAAATCTTTGTTGTTTTTTTCCCCGTAATGAAAGTAATGGTCGCATCAACTTGAAGAGGAATATCATTTTCTAATCTTTTCCACAATATTCCAGAAACAATTTTCTTTTCTTGAAAATTTTTCACTTCTTTTTCCAAAAGAGAAGCTAAAATTAAAATATCGTAAATTGATTTTCCTTCTTTTTCTATTTTCTCTCTCCATTCTTTTTTGAATTTTTTTTCAAAGTTTTTGAGCATTTTTAAAATTAAAACTTCAACTTTATCTTCCATTTTTATAAAGTAAGTATCTGGAAATAAAAAACCTTCAAGATCTTCTGCTTCCACACCTTTTAAAAAATCAAATTTTTCTTTCCAATATTTGAGTTTTATTTTTTCTAAAAATTCTTCTTTTTTGCAAATTCCTTCTTTCTCTAAGTATTTTGCAATTTCTTTTTTATTTTTTCCTTCAATAATAGTTATCTTTTTTAAAATAACATCTCCTTTTGTTAATTTTTCAGCTATCTCATAAAATTTCATGGAAGGTGAAAGCAAATAATAACCTGCTTTCAATTTTTTTTCTTTTCCCTTAAAAATTAAATAGGCCAAAAAAGGAAATTCAGACCTTAAAATGCCTTCTTTTTTTAAATTTTTTGCTATTTGAAAAGCTCCTTCCCCTTTTTTCACTAAAAATATTTTTTCTTGAAAAGAAGGAAGAGGTAAAGATTGCCAAAGAAAAAAGAAAAAAGAGAGAAAAAGCAAAAGAAAAAGAAATATTGCTTTTTTCATTTTTCTATTAAAGGAACGAAAACAAACCCTTTAAATTCTCTCTTTTCAAAATTTTTTTCTGATTTTTTAATAAAAAGCCAGATTGAATGACCTATGGGAACAACAATTCTCCCCCCAATTTTTAATTGTTCTTGCCAGCTAGAATAAAATTTTTTAGCTTCAGCTGAAACTAAAATTTTGTCAAAAGGGGCTTCTTTTTCATATCCTTTTGTTCCGTCTCCCAAGACAAATTCAACAATTCCTTTCTCTAAGAAATTGTATTTTGAAACATTTTTTTTGCCAAACTCTACTAACTGGGGGATGACTTCCAAAGCAATTACTTTTCCTTTTTCCCCTACAATTTGAGCCAAAAGAGCTGTTGTCCAACCAGAACCAGATCCAATATCTAAAATTTTTTCCCCTTCTTTAGGTTGTAAAAGTTCTAGCATGAAAGCTACGACAAGGGGCTGGGAAATTGTTTGGCCAAAACCAATAGGCAGAGCTTCATTTAATTCAGCCAAATTTTTTAGATTTTCTGGTAAAAAATCCACTCTTTTTATTTTTTTGAAAGCTTCAATAATTCTTTTAGTTTTCAACCACCCTTCTTTGATAAGATTATCTATGAGATCCATTTTTAAAATTTTAGCAAAGATTTTTGTTTGACAAAAATTTTTTGGAAAAAATAAAATGAAATAAGAAAAAGGTCGAAAAGAAAAAATAAAAAAATGGACATCTTACTAAAAATTTTCGCTTTCCCTGGAGTAAAATGGGTTTTGTGGTTGATTGTGATTGATTATGTTTTGGGATTTATTGGAGCCATCGTCAAGAAAGAATTTAGATTGGGAAAAGTGGCGAAAGTGATGGAAGGACCTGTTTTAAAATATGTGTTTGGATTGACAATTTTAAATTTGGTAAGTCACGCTGTCCCTCCTTTTTCTTGGTTGATCAAAGTAGGAGTAATTATTGTTAGTTTTGCTCTTTTGGGATCAATTTTTGAGAATTTGGGGAAATTGGGAATTTCGGTGCCTGAATGGTTAAAGAAAGAATAAAAAAATGAAAAAATGAAGACCTCACCTTTCGGGTGAGGTCTTTTTAATAATTTTGTACCAATCTGAGTAATTGTAAATTCCTTCTAAAATAATTCCTCCCAAAAATCCATTATAAAAAGTGGAAAAGAGATTTAGAGAAAGAGAAAGAATTAAAAATAGAGATCCCAAAAACCAATGATGGAAATGAATTTGGAAATCCTTGAAAGTGAAAATAAGAGAAGGCAGTTTGGGAGCAAACGTTTTGGCAACAAAAAACCCAAAAATCATTCCCAAAATTCCTTCTAAAGAAAAAAATAGAAAGGAAAAAATAGGCAAAAGAAAAATTTTTTTCTTTGCGGTTAGCATTTAATATTTTTGGCGGGGGCGCCAGGACTCGAACCTGGAAACCGGGATTTGGAGTCCCGTGGTTTGCCAATTAAGCCTACGCCCCCATCTAAAGCAATTTACTCAGGGAATCCGGCAGAGGCTGTCTTAAATGAACTTCAAATCATTCCCGCTCTCTGCCTAGTCCTCGGCAGGCAAGGGTTTTCTAAAAATAAATTCAAGTCCTTTATCAGCCTGCCTGCGGAAGTTCCCTTCGTAAATTGCTTTTTTTTCCTAAAGTTTGCCAATTAAGCCTACGCCCCCCCCTGTGGAATATTTTAGCAAAAGCGCGAAGGGAGGATCTCGCAGGCAGGCCCAAGATTAACCTGAATAACTGATGATTTTTCTTTACCTGCCGAGAGATAGCTGCGGGAGGAGAAAGACCTGAACAACTAAGGGACGGCTCGACAGCGTCCTCCCTGGCAGCTTTTTTGCTTTTTTAGTTTCTTAATTAAACCTAACCTTTTTGTCGCCTGCAAATTTTCATCTTACCTCTTTGTGTAAAGTGTGCTTTCTACACTTTTTGCAATATTTTCTCAATTCCAATTTTTTTGTCAAAGTGCCTCTTGACTTCCTTTTATAATAATTAATACTTTTGCAAACTGTACATTGCAATTTTGCAATTACTTTTTTCTTTTTTGCCATGAGCCAGGGATGGGAATCGAACCCACGACCCCCATCTTACCAAGATGGTGTTCTACCACTGAACTACCCTGGCTTGGGTGGGGAGGGATTTGCACCCCCGAAGGCATGAAGCCAGCAGGTTTACAGCCTGCCCCGTTTGGCTACTCCGGAACCCACCCTCTCTCCAATTGCACCTTGTGCAATTGGAAGTTTCATGAAATAAAATTTACCAAATT
>CAYSYN010000001.1:1550-8959 GCA_964435445.1 uncultured Candidatus Saccharibacteria bacterium | reverse complement strand
CCCGTTTGGCTACTCCGGAACCCACCCCTTAATTGTGTTTGTCGGCTTAGAAGTCTCCTGATATGAAATTAACAAATTTCAGCCCTTCATTCAATAATCTTTTTGTGTTTTTCTCTCCACTCTTTGATTTTTTTATGATTTCCAGAAAGCAAAACTTTTGGCACTTTCCAATAAACTCCTTTTTTTGGTGAAAAAATGGCAGGTCTCGTATATTGAGCGTATTCAATAAATCCTTTTTTCTTCGTTATTCTTTCCTTTAGCAATTCTGGTTTGCCCAAAACTCCAGGAATTAATCTTAAAGTAGCTTCTATAAGAGCCATAGCAGGTACTTCTCCTCCCATTAAATCATAAGGTCCCATGGAAATTTTCAAATCTGCAATATATTTTGCTACTCTTTCATCAACTCCCTCATACCTTCCACAAATTAAAATTAAATGTTTCAATTTTGAAAATTTGAAAGCCATTTTCTGACAAAATTGCTCTCCCCTGGGAGTAAAAAGAATAATTTTTCTTTCTCTCTTTTGAGCTCTCACTCTTTTCTTTATTTCTTTTGTCGCTCTGAAAATAGGCTCTACTTTAAAAACCATACCAAATCCTCCTCCATAGGGTCTGTCGTCTACAGTTTTGTGTTTATCTTTGGCAAAATCTCTCAAATTCCATATTCTTATTTTCACTAACTTTTTTTCTTGAGCTTTTTTTATAAAAGATTCTTCCAAAAATCCTTCAAAAATTTTTGGGAAAATAGTAATTACATCAATGTAAAGCATTAAAAAATTTTAACAAATTCAAAAGGGCGAGAAAAATTCTCGCCCCTTTTGGGAGTCAGATTCTCCCGATTTTTATTGAGCCTTTTTTTCAGGTTCTTCTATCCTCAGCGTCACCCTGGCATGATTTTTGAGGCCAATAATTCTAATTAAATGTCTTATTGCTTTTACTGTTTGGCCCTGTTTTCCAATGATCTGTCCCATATCATCAGGGTGAACTTTAAGGGACAGAAGGACTCCCATTTCATCTACGGTTCTTGTAATTTTAGCATCTTCAGGGTGATCGCAGAGGGCTTTGACAACGTATTCTAAGAATTCTTCATCTGGCTTTTTCTCAGCCATGGAATCAATTCTTTCAGGATTTTGCGACCTTTACCAGAATTCTCTCTTTGCTAAAAATCGAGAGAATCTGGTTCGTGTAAAAGTTTATCAAATTTTAAAGAGAAAGTCAAGAGCGTTGACAGAGAAAAATCTTTTTAGTAGGTTGTGAGGGGGAGAATTTGCGTCCTTGTGATTCCTATTGAGTACAAAGTGAGAGGCGATAGAAAAGTGCCAGGTGATTACAAATTTTTTCTAAACAAAAATCATTCGCTTTGGGAGAAAACAAAAGAAACTCTTTAAGCTCATTCTTTTTTACTAAATATCTGGCGCTTTTTTATTTGCGGGGGCGATGGGATTTGAACCCACGATCTCTGGCGTGACAGGCCAGCGCTTTAGACCAGGCTAAGCTACGCCCCCCTGTCCCTCCCTCCAACCTCGCTTCGCTCGGTTGGAGGCCACACTAATCACTAACATTGTCGGGGGTGGGAATTGAACCCACACCTAGGCCTTATGAGAGCCCCGCTCTGCCGTTGAGCTACCCCGACTTGCGGGGGTGGGATTTGCACCCACGATCTCCAGGTTATGGGCCTGGCGAGGTACTACTCCTCCACCCCGCTGCGTTCGGGCCACCAACGCCTCACTTTTTACTAGTTCAAATCGCTTTCGCGATTTGAGTAAAATCGTTCGGCGTTGTGTCCCTCTCTCCAAATCGCTATTGCGATTTGGAGTCCTCATTAAAAACTTAGCAAATTTTAGATAGCTTGTAAATCCTTCAAAGCTTTTTCATAAACAGAAATTACTCTCAAAGCTTCCTCGTGAGAAAGTTTATAGGAAGGATCTTCAATAATTGCCATTCTTACTTTTCTTACCTCTCTCAATTCTTCTATATTAGAAATAATTTCTTTTGTCAATTTTTCTAATTTTTCATCTAAAGTTTCTCCAGGATATCCTTCTTTTTTCAAAAATTCTTCCAAAAGAGAGTCTGCTTCCAAAATGGCAAGTTTGTCTTCAGCCTCAATCCCTCTTTCCAATCTTTTTTTGATTTTTTTCCATTTTGGCAAAAGAGTTTTTACAAAATAGGGTTTGTAAAGCAAAAATTCTTTCAAATCTAACAAAAATGCTTTTTTCATCCAACTAGTAAAAATTAAAGCCCAGACAACAAAACCTAAAAAGAAAAATCCAAAAATCAAAAAGATGATTTTTAAAATCAAAAGGGGACCTTCAAATTTGGGATATAAAAGAAAGTTTAAAATTTCCTTTAAAGTCTCATTTAATTGATTCATAAATTTTTGCTACTTTTAAAATTTCTCTTTCTGAAAAAGGTCTTCCAATAATTTGAAGGCCTACTGGTAAATCAGAAACAGGAATTGAGATAGCTGGCAAGCCTGCCAAATTGATAGACACAGTAAAAATATCAGAAAGATACATTTTTAGAGGGTCGTCAATCTTTTCACCGAGTTTGAATGGCAGAGTAGGAGAAGTGGGAGTGAAAATAACGTCAACCTTCTCAAAAGCTTTTTTAAAATCTTCCATTATTTTTCTCCTTACTTTTTGAGCTCTCAGATAATAAGCCTCATAATAACCTGCAGACAAAACATAAGTTCCAAGCATAATTCTTCTTTTTACTTCCTTGCCAAAGTATTTTCTATTTTCAAAAAATATTTCTCTCCAATCGCCAACTTCCATTTTTGTCTCTTTGATTCCGTATCTGATTCCATCATATCTTGCCAAATTTGAAGAAGCTTCTGCAGGAGCGATGATATAGTAACATGGCAAAGCATAAGGAGTGTGAGGAAGGGAAATTTCTAAGATTTTAGCCCCCACCTTTTCATATTTTTTTATAGCCTCTTTGATCGCTTCTTTCACTTCTTTCTCAATTCCTTCAATGAAATATTCTTTCGGAATGCCAATTTTTAATTCTTTTATTTCTTTTTCTTCAAATTTCTCTTCTAAACTTGTTGAATCTAAAAAATCTTTTCCTTTTATTATTTCAAAAACAATTTCGCAATCTTTAACATTTTTTGTCATGGGCCCTATTTGATCTAAAGAAGAAGCGAAAGCAATTAAACCAAATCTAGAAACTGCTCCATAAGTAGGTTTTAAACCCACAATTTTGCAAAAAGCTGCAGGCTGTCTAATCGAACCTCCAGTATCAGAACCTAAAGCAAATGCGCAAAAACCAGCAGCAACAGCTGCTGCCGATCCTCCAGAAGAACCACCAGGTACCTTTTCCAAATCTAAAGGATTTCTCGTGGGAAAGAAAGCTGAGTTTTCAGTAGAAGAGCCCATGGCAAACTCATCTAAATTCGTTTTTCCCAAAATCACAGCTCCAGCCTCTTTCAATTTTTTGATGACCGTAGCATCAAAAGAAGCTATATAATCTTTTAAAATTTTGGAAGCTGCCGTACACTTTGCTCCTTTCACTAAAATGTTATCTTTTATGGCACAGGGAACGCCAGCTAAAGGAGGTAAAGTGCGACCACTAGCTACCATTTCATCAATTTTTTTTGCTTGTTCTAGAGCTAAATCCTCTGTTAAACTCAAGAAAGCTTTGATTTTTTGATCTTCTTTTTTTATCTTTTCTAAAAAATACTGACAAATTTCTAAAGCTGAAAATTCTTTTTTTTCAATTTCTTTTTTTATCTCTTCAATGGTTAAATTTTCAAAATTCATTTTTCTATTATTTTTCTTACTTTCAAATAATCCCCTTCTTTTAAAGAAAATTGTTCTTCTAAATTCTCAAATTCAAATTTGTATTTTTTGTCTTCTTTGTCTTCTCTCATCACATTTTCTACCCAAACAGAATGGCTCATAGGTTCCACTCCTTCGACATTAACTTCTTTTAATTTTTCGATGTATTCTAAAATCTTTGAAAGTTCTTTTTGAAATTTCTCTATTTCTTTTTCTGTTAATTTAAGTTTTGCCAAATAAGCTATATGTTTTACTTGTTTTTTTGAAATCATCTTTTTGGCACCTCCAATTCTTCAGTTTCAATTAAAACATCGGCTAACTCATTTAAATTTTCCAAAACAATTCCTGCTCCCCTAACAACAGCTGTCATTGGATCTTCAACTAATCTGGCAGGAATTTTTGTTTCTTTTTTGATTAAAATATCCAAATTTCTCAATTGAGAACCCCCTCCTGCCAAATAAATTCCATTTTGAATAATGTCGGCTACCAATTCTGGTGGAGTTTCTTCTATAGTCGCTTTTATTTCATCAACTATTAAATGAACTGTTTTTGATAAGGCCTCTCTAATTTCTTCATCAGAAATTGTTAATTCCTCTGGTAAACCAGTAACTAAATTTCTTCCCCTCACTCGAAATTCCCTCCTTTCTTTTAAAGGATAAGCAGAGCCAATGGCTATTTTTACCATTTCTGCCATCCTTTCTCCGATTAAAAGTTTGTGCTCTTCTTGCATGTATCTTATAATGTCTTCGTTCATTTTATCTCCAGCAATCCTCAAACTTTTCCCAATAACAATTCCACCTAAAGAAATAACAGCAATTTCTGTTGTTCCTCCCCCAATGTCAACAATGAAATTTCCCACTGGTTCTTGCACAGGAAGTCTGGCTCCAATAGCAGCTGCCATTGGTTCTTCTATTAAAAAAACTTGTCTTGCTCCTGCTGACTTTGCTGCGTCCAAAACTGCTTTTTTTTCAACCTCTGTCACTCCCAAAGGAACTCCGACGATCACTCTCGGACCTATCCACCTTCTTTTTCTCGTTTTATTAATGAAATACTTTAGCATTTGTTCTGTGACTTCAAAATCTGAAATCACTCCTGCTCTCAAAGGTCTTGTCGCTACAATATAAGCTGGAGTTTTACCAACCATTCTTTTAGCTTCAATACCAACAGCTAAAACTTGACCTGTCTTTTTATTGATGGCAACAACAGAAGGTTCTTGCAAAACGATTCCTCTCCCCCTAACATAAACTTCAGAATTTGCTGTTCCCAAATCAATAGCAATATCTTCTCCTAAAAAATTTAAAATTTTTTCTAAAGTTTCTCTAAACATTTTTCAATTTCTTTTTTTAGATTTTTAATTTTTACCAATTTTATTTTTTTCTCTTTTCTTAGCTTTATCTCGGCACATTTTCTCTTTAAAGTTTTTTCGCTGATTACCAATCTAATAGGAATACCAATAAGATCTGCGTCAAAAAATTTTTCTCCGACAGATTTTTTTTCTCTGTCATCGTATAAAATTTCAAATTCTTCTTTCAAACTTTTATAAACTTTTTCAGCTGTCTTTTTTACTTTTCCAATAGAAATTAAATGCACTAAAAAGGGAGTCACCTCTTTTGGCCAAATTATTCCTTTTTCGTCATGATTGACTTCTACGATCGTTGCCATTAATCTTCCCAAACCTATTCCATAACAACCCATTAAAACAAACTTTTTTTTGCCTTTTTTGTCTACGAAGTAAAGATTAAAAGGTTTTGAAAAATTATCCATAAGTTTGAATATGTTTCCTACTTCAATCGTTTTTACTCTTTCAAATTTTTTCCCTTTGCATTGCGGACACACTTTAAATTTGGGTTTTATTTCTTTATTAATGGCAAATTTACAATTTTGGCAAACAAAAATGATGTCTTCTCCTGATTCACAAATTGTTTGAAATTCGTGAGAATATTCACAGAAAGTTCCCCCAGAAGCTAAGGTCAAAAAAGTTTTTTCTCTAATTTGGCATCTCTCAAAAATTCTAAAATAAGCTTTTTTAACAATTTCATAAAATTTGTCCAAATCCTTTTCGTCAGCGTGGAAAGAATAAAGATCTTTCATTAAAAATTCCTTTGTTCTTAACAATCCCCCCTTCGGTCTTAATTCTTTTCTAAACTTTGTTTGAATTTGAAACAAATAGACAGGAAGGTCTCTGAAAGATTGAATAATTTTTTTTGCTAGGGGAACGATAATTTCTTCGTGAGTGGGACCTAAAGCAAATTCTTTTTTTCCTTCTTTCAATTTATAGAGATCTGTCATTTTTTTCCATCTATTGGTTTGTTCCCAAAATTTTTTCGGATGCAAAGCTGCCAAAAGAACTTCTTGCCCTCCAATTTTTTCCATCTCTTCTCTAATAATCTTTTCAATTTTTTTAAGAACTTTAAAACCCAGAGGTAAGAAATTGTAAATTCCAGCAGAGAGTTTTTCTACAAATCCCCCTTTAATTAAAAGCTGGGCACTCTTTGCTTCTTCTTTTGGCAATTCCTTTTTAGTTTTGAGAAATAAGACAGATTGGCGCATTTTAAATCGTTTTTATATTTTAAAATATTCTCCTTATATCTTGAATAGTAGCTAAAATAAGAAGTAAAAAAAGAAAGGAAAGGAAAGCAAAGGTTATTTTTTCTTCTGTTTCTCTAGAAACAGGTTTTTTCCTTAAAGCTTCAATTCCCAAAAATAAAATTTTTCCTCCGTCCAAAGCTGGAATGGGTAATAAATTGAAAATGGCGAGGTAAAGAGAGAGAATGGCTAAACTATTCAAAAAATAAGGAAAACCTGTTTGAAATGCTTGCCACAGGAAAAAAGAAGCACCTACAGGACCAGAAACAGTAAGTTGAATTTTTTTTCCCGAAATTAAATTTTTGATGGCTAAAAAGTAATTAAAAACAATTTGAAAAGTAAAATTGAAAAGAGATTTTTGAGCTTTAAAAAAAGATTCTAAAAGAGGATACTTTTTTATTCCCACTCTCACAATGGAAATGCCAATTGGGCCCTGATTTTTGGGAGGGGAAATTCTAGGAATTAAACTTACTTGAAAGACTTTGTTTTGTCTTCTTATTTTCAGAGTAATTTCTTTTCCTAAATTCTCTTTTACCTTTTCAACAAAATCTTTCATTTTTTCTACTTTTTCTCCCTCAACTTCTAAAATTTCATCTCCCATTTTCAAATTTGCTTTTTGAGCAGGCGAATTTTCAAAAACTTCAACAATTTGGATTTTGGGTTCTGAAACTATCTCTTCGTCTTGAACTGCTGTTGGCATGCCAGTAGAAAACAAAAAGAAGAACAACAAAAAAGAAATGAGCCAAAAAGAAAAAGCTCCTCCCAAAACAATCAAAATTCTTTTTGAAATGGGCAAGGCAGAAAAACTTCCTTTTTCTTTTTTTAGTTCTTTTTCTCCAAAAAGTTTAACAAAGGCACCAAAAGGTAAAAGATTGATAGAAAATTGAGTTTGACCAATTTTCTTTTTGAAGATGGGGGGAGGTAAAAAAATGCCGAATTCTTCCACCTTTACTCCAAAAATTTTTGCCAAAAGAAAATGACCAAACTCGTGGAAAATTATTAAAAATAAAAGAGAAAAAAATACAAGGAAAATTCCAAAAAACATTT
>CAYSYN010000001.1:0-1450 GCA_964435445.1 uncultured Candidatus Saccharibacteria bacterium | reverse complement strand
AAAATTATTAAAAATAAAAGAGAAAAAAATACAAGGAAAATTCCAAAAAACATTTTAAGTTTGAATTTCTTTTATTTTTCTCTCAACCATTTCTTCAATTCTCTCATTATAATCCTCAACTAAATCTTGAAGTTTGTCTTTTCCTTTGTATTTTTCATCTTCTGACAATCTCCCTTCTAAAAAACCTTCTTTTATTTCTCTCCAAGCTCTTTCCCTCGCTTCCCTTATCATTTTTTTTGCTCTTTCTTTCTTTTGAGAAACTAATCTTAAGAGATTTTGTTTGAATTCTTCTGTCATGGGCGGCAAATGAATTTTGATTTTGTTTTGATCTACTGTTGCCGAAACTCCCAAATCTGCTTTTTCTATTGCTTTTAAAATCCCTTCCACATAAGAAGCGTCCCAAGGTTCAATTAAAATTTGTCTAGCTTGAGGAACAGAGATTGTCCCTAATTGTTTTAAGAGAAACTTTTTTCCAAAAATTTCAACTTGCAGGTCCTCGATCAAAGCAGGATTAGCCCGGGAAGTTCTTATTTTGGAAAGTTCTCTTTTTAAAAACTCGATAGCTGCTTCAAACTCAGGCTTTATTTTTTCTATTACTTTTCTATAATCTATTTTTTCTTTTTTTTCTTCCATTTTAGAATTGAGCCAATAAAATCTCAAAAGCCATTTTTTTATCGACCTTTGAAATTAGATTTTGTGAAAAAACAAGCTGCAAAAATTTTAAAAGAGAAAGGGTTTTTTTTCTTTTTTCCGGTAAAAAAATTTTCTCTTCTAAATGAGAGACTAAAAGCTCCAAAAAGATTTTTTCTTCTTTCAATTGTTTTAAAAACTCAAATTTTTCAAAAAGAGACATTTTCTCAAATTTTTCTAAATTTTTTTCCATTTCTTCTATCTCTTTTAATTTCCCTTTCTCTAAAATATCAAAAACTAAACCTATTTTTCCTTTGCAAATTTTTAAAAGCTTTTTTCTTTTTTTTTTCTGAAATTCCTTTTTCTTTTAAAAATTCCTCTATTTCCTCCCTCCTTGGAGGAAAGAATTTTATTTTTTGGCATCTTGAAATTATGGTAGATAGTAAAAGGGCAGGAAAAGATGAAATCAAAATGATAATACTATCTTTTGGAGGTTCTTCTAAGGTTTTTAAAAAACAATTTTGAGCTTCTTTTGTCATCAAATGAGCTTTGTCTAAAATAGCTATTTTCTTCTTGGCAACAAAAGGTTTTAGCTCAATTTTCCAAATCAAATCTCTAATTTGATCAATTTGAATTGAGTTTTCCTTTGGCTCAATGAAAAGAAAATCAGGATGAGAAAAGATGTTTTTACCTAAAATCCAAGAGGCAAACTCAAAAGCTACTTTCTTTTTGCCTATCTTTTCTGGTCCAGAAAACAAAAGAGCGTGGGGAATTTTTCCAGAATTGAAAATTTTCTTTAAAAAAGTAATTTGTTTTTGGT